>CAZIYN010000110.1:0-7593 GCA_964543495.1 uncultured Dehalococcoidales bacterium
GGATAGATGCATCAAGTGCGGTACCTGCCTCGAGTCCTGCCCATCACGCTTCGATGCGATAAGCAGGATTGTCTCGGAGCCGGTACCTCCGCCTGTCTCGGAGAAAGAGCGGGTAATCGTCAGAAAAACCAAAGAGTAAACAACCTTCTGTACTGGCTAAAAAACGGATGGTTTATTGAGGCGGTGGCACCTGCGCATATAGCGGGACTTCGCCTTTTGCCAGTTTCTCTCTCAGGAGCGGGTATAATCCTCCGCCTTCGATTATCTCCAGCAGGAAATCGGGATACGGGTCGAATTTCAGAGTATCGCCGGTTGTTAGATTTTTAACGGTCCCTGCCTTGAGGTCTACCTCCAGTTCGTCACCCTGGCTTACTTTCTTCTTTATGCCCGGCAGTTCTATTACAGGGACTCCTATATGGACTGAATTCCTGAGAAAGTTCCTGTTGGTAGACTCGCAGATTACAGCCGAAACTCCGCAGCCCTTTATAGATAAAGGCGCTGATTCATGGTCGTGGCCGTAACCGAAGTTGATGCCGGCTACTATAAAATCGCCTTTCTGTACTTTATTCGGGAACTCGGGGTCGAGGTTGGTCATACAGAATTTACCCCAGTCTTCTTCCGTCTGCGGCCTGTCCCCGATTTTAGTAGCTTCTATGGGACAGATATCAAAATCCACGTCCAGGATATCTCCGAATACCCAGGCTTTTCCTTTAAGCTTACTTACATCCATCATTCCTACCTCACAGATACTTTCTCGGGTCGGTTATTTCGCCTTCAAGTGCCGAAGCAGCTACCGTGGCCGGGTTTGCCAGGTATATTAGGGCGTCGTGGTGGCCGGAACGCCCCGGATAATTGCAGGTACCGGTACCGATGCACACATCATCGGCGACCAGTGGAGTGATAAACCCGCCGCACATACCGCAGCAGGGCAGGGGTACCTCGCATCCGGCTTCGGCGAATATCTCGATGATTCCCTCCCGGGCCGCCTGCGCTATCACCTCATTCGAGCCGGGGGTAACACTTAGACGGACATCCGGGTGGACTTTTTTACCTTTCAGTATTCTTGCCGCTATCCGCATATCGTCGATTCGCGAATTGAAGCAGGTGCCGATGAATGCCCTGTTTATTTTTATCCCTTCGTATTTACCTACCGGATTAACCGTCCACCTGAGGGGTGGTTCCACGACCTGGGGTTCCAGTTCGGTTACGTCATAGTTCAGGATAGCCGCATAGGTGGCCTCAGGGTCACTTACCAGCGGCTCGAAAGGCTTGTCCGTGCGCGATTTCACGTAATCTATTGTCTTCTGGTCGGGGGGTACTATTCCCGTTTTCCCACCGGCATGAAGGGCATCATTGCATATAGCGAACCGGCCGTCCATACTCATTTCGTCGATTACCGGCCCCGTCCATTCGAGGACCTTGTAACAGGCTCCGGCGGGACCTATCTGGCCGAGAACGTAGTCCGAGATATCCCGCGACATCACCCCGTCCTGCAGCTTACCGCTCAGGACCATTTTTATACTTTCCGGGACTCTCAGCCAGGTCCTGCCCAGAATCATATAGGCGGTGGACTCATAGGACAGCGTCAGCGCCAGAGCGCCGATACCGCCCATGGTCGTCGAATGACCGTTGGTGATGGAAAGATAAACGGTGCCGGGCAGAGCCCAGCAGTTCTCTGCCGCTAGAAGATGACCGATGCCCTTGTTTATATAAATGTTTTCCCGCGGGATATCGAGGGCTTTTGCCCGTTTCCACATACGGGCTCTCATCTCCTCGCTGGCTATCACTCCACCGAAGCCGCCGTTCCCGGCGTGGTCGTCCATCATGATGGCCATATTGGGGTCGAAAAACCGGGCTCCCATTTCTTCTATGGGAGGTCCGCCCCTGCCTATTCCAGGAACCGGGCAGGGCGACCTCAGGAACACATAATCACCGGGCGATACTTCTTCCTTCCCTCCGGCTTTCGCCATTATTTTCTCGGTAATCGTTTTTCCCACTCTTCACCTCCTGCGCTTGTCATCTGGTTAATTTCCGGCATAATTCGTTGACTTCTTCCTCGGTCAGCCACCTGTCCTTACCGGCGGCGGCACGCCTGTCGATTTCTTCCAGTCCTTCTTTGATGATGGCGTCTATCGTCTGTTTATTGTATTTAAGGTCGAGATATTTCAGGAATCCCTCGATTACGTTCGGGTTGATAACGACTTTACCGAAGAACAGGTCATGTGTTTTACCTACAATCTCGGGATTCCATGCTTCCATACCGGCTTCGAAGAAACTTTTACCCTCACGCTTCAGCTGTATAAGTCCGGCAGCGTGAGAGCTTTCCGCCCAGACTCTGTCGCCAACAACGGCTTTCCAGTGCTGGGTATAGGCGCCGCTGGCTTCCTGCACGTACTCCGCAAGGTCGTTAAATTTCTCAAGTTTTATTCCCGTTGAGACGCCGTAAATACCTTCAAGCGCAAGCACCACTTCCTCGAAGGAGGTGTTTCCCGCCCGGTCGCCGAGTCCGCAGGCGGCGACGTCCAGCCAGTCGGCACCGCCCTCTACTCCTGTGACTGCGTTGCCCACCGCCAGTCCGAAATCGTTGTGGTTGTGGCAGGTCAGGCCTTTCTCGGGACCTATCGCCTTCCTGAAAGCACTGACTATATATTTCCATGCCGAGGGTGAAGCGCAGCCCATGGTATCGGCAATGGAGATTCTGTCACACCCAGCTTCCGTGACCAGTTTGGCGAGTTCCAGCTGTAAATTGTGGTATGTTCGCATATCGGGCAGGTCTTTCAGAACCCTGAAGCTGCCGGATGCCATAGTCGTTCCCATGGAAATATGGACTTCAGGATAGTTATCTTTGATGTATCTCATCAGCTCGACGTATGCAGCCTGCTCCGGCGGGGTTTTCGGAAGCTGGAGGCACACCGGACCGAAGGCGGTGCAGCCGAGTTCTGCGGCGCGGTCTGCCGCTCTCTTCAGAGCATCCATATTGTTGATTAAATCACCGCACATTCTGTTAAGGATTAGCCTTGTTGGTGGCTTGATAACTCCTGCGGCAAGTATCCTCTTCACCGTATCTTCCTGGTACGGGTTATCCATGTAACCGCAGTCGATACACTCGACTCCCATTTCGCTGAGTTTACCGGCGATTTCCACTTTCTGATCGAGCGTAAAAGACACCGAAACGTTTTCTTCGCCCTCCCTGAGGGTGGTCTCCTGGATGTGGACTCTATCAGGGAGATTAGGCATTGTCGCTCTTACCTCGGGAAACCAGGTGGCGGGTGAGGTAAACCATTTACCGGGTTGATACCAGGGATGAAGCTCCTGTATTTCTTCTTCATTCATATCTCTTGGAAGTACCATATTTCATTCTCCTGTGGCCATTATCTCTTTAACCCCAGCGTGGATACCAGTGCTTGTCGTGTACGGGGAAGAAGCAGTCACCGGAACCGCATTGCTGGCAGGGTGCCGGTCTCGCCATTGGAATCTTTACTCCCTTGGACTCTTCCACGTATTTGATAGCCTTTTTAACCTGCGCATCGGTACCTTCTATTGCCAGGGTAACGGCACCCTCGGCACCTCCTACTCCACCCGCAGAGATTACGGTCGTATTCGCCCCGGTGAGGATTTCCACCGCCTGAATCTCTGTTACCGTGGTCCCGCCTCTGACGGGGTACAGACCGCAGGGCATACCCATTGCGTAATCGAAACCGTGAGCGTTTCTCATAGCTTTGGCTGCCTGCGTAATTGTGTTCGGAATCAGTTTTTCCAGACCCGCTGCAAGAATCACATTGAATCCCTTTATCTTCTGCTCTCTCATAACCCGGGCTATGGTACCTCCTCCGTCATGACCGAAAAGGACACCGGTATTGAACCGGGTATCGACGGCATTTACGCCCTTTACGTAGACATCATCGGGCTGTATCTCTGTCAGTATTTTACCAAGCTGAATACCGGACGTGAGTTTACCGTCTTTAATCACCCACTTGAATGGGAACCTGTCTGCCGCCCATTTCGGCGGCGGCTCATTGGTCTGAGCCGGAGGAGGACGCCGTCCTCCCGACGAGTTCTGCTCGGTGCAGAGTCCCTGCGGAAATACTCCACCGAGGACAAAATGGTCTGTCCTGGGGATATCTCCGGTGAGTTCCTTTACAAGGTAATAGGTTGTGCTGCTGGGGTGAATCACTATTGTTCCGCCGGCTGCCGCTTTTTTCACTACATCCATGTTTGCGATTGCCTTGGATATAAGACACTTGGATTCCGGTGGGGTTAGTACGACCTGCGCTCTCATTTGGGTTCCTCCTCGTGAAAATATTTACATTCGTTTTAAAATTAAACTGTAAAATAACAGCAATGAATTAGAGGACGGATTAAGATTGTCGGGTAGATAGCTGGCCTTTCTAGCGGAATTATTTCTGGAGGAGTCTTGTGTTCGATATATGGTAGCTCATTCTTATGAAGTCGTCAATTTTACTGTTAGTGAAAAGTTTATTAAAGTAGTTTTGCTGAAAATCCGATGGAATACAATTAGCTTGCGGTAAGGTTTATAGTCTCATGAAACCAGATAGCCGCCATCGACAACAATCATTTCACCGGTGATGTAATCAGCCATGTCCGATGCTAAAAATAAAACGACTTTTGCTATATCATCGGCATCACCCATCCTGCCCAGAGCGATGCGGGACAGAAAGGATTTCAGTTCCCTGAGCTGAGACCTGTCTCCCGAAGGGGAGGTATGGGAAAGAACCCCCCGGGTCTTTATGGCTCCCGGTGCGATTGCGTTCACCCGGATATCATGTTTGCCCAGCTCTCTGGCCAGGCTTTTGGTCAGCATCAATACTCCGCCCTTGGAGGCGTCATAGGCGGACATCCCTGTCGAAGAGGGGTGGAGAGCCTCAATCGAAGCGATGTTTATAATACAGCCGCCCTTTTGCTTTGATATCATCGCTTCGGAAACATAGCGGCTACACAGAAAAGTGCCTGTTAGATTTACCGATATTACACCCCGGAAATCGTCTCCGGTCATTTCATCGAGGGATTTCCTGGGATAAATTCCGGCATTGTTCACCAGGATATCGATACTGTCCTGCTTTTTCAGGACATCGGTAACCATACGTTGCACTCCGGCTTCTTCTGTGACATCGCAGGCAATATACTGAACGTTATAGTTCAGCGAGTCTAACTCGTCGGATACTTTCCCTGCTTCTTCGGAATCGATATCAGCGATAAACACGGCAGCTCCGGCCTCCGCCAGCCTCCGGGATATGGCCAGTCCGATACCCCGCGCGCCGCCTGTTACAATCGTGGTCTTGCCGTCGAGACTGAAGAGTTCGTTCAGAGGAGTAAGTTCCTGCATAATACTCCTGTCGGTTAATCTACTGAGATTATGTACTCGTAGTGGGGTTGGCCGCCGTCTACGATACCGATTTCAAGTCCCGGATACAACTCACCGATTCTGCTGCCTATCTTCTCTGCCTCGGAGGTATCCGTATCTTTACCATAGAAAAGTGTCAGGATAACTTTTTCATTCATATCTATCTGTTCCAGCAACTGAAGTATAATAACCTCTGGGTCACTGCCGGTTGACAGCAGATTGCCGTCGAGCAGACCGATTACCTCACCCTCTTTGATATCGATGCCGTTTACCGTGGTCGTGCGGGTAGAATGTGTTATTTCTATCGTGCTGACAGCGGAAATAGCTTCGGTCATCTCCTCCACGTTCGTCTCAAAATCATCTTCTGGAATGAAGGCAATCAGAGCGGAAATGCCCTGAGGGATAGTCTCCGAAGGAATTATCCTGGTGTTTTTGCCGGTGAGACTCTGTGCGAGATATGCCGCAGGAATCACGTTCTTGTTGTTGGGTAAAAATATGATATTATCCGGCGGTACTTCTTCGATTGTCTGGAGCATATCCATGGTGCTGGGATTCATCGTCTGTCCTCCCGGAATGATAGCGGAAACACCCAGGTCTGAAAAAGTGCTCATCATGCCGTCGCCGTTTACAACAGCAATGATTGCCGTCCCCTGTTTTGTCATTTTCTCCTGGTGCAGTACCAGGAACTCGATGTGCTGTTCATCCATATCATTTATGTCTATATCGACCGGTTTACCATAGGCTGAAGCAACCTTTAATACCTCATCCGGTTTCATCGTATGGATGTGCACCCTGATTGCCTCCGAATCTCCTACCACTATCAGCGACTGCCCCATTTTTTCCAGGTTTTTCTTCAACCCGGCTAATTGAAGGTCTTCCCCTTTAATCATAAACTGTGTGCAGAATCCGTAAGGCTCCTCTTCTCTGGTAACCTGCGGCGTTTGTACAGGCATTACAGCGCCGCTGTTCAGTAACTCGGGAGAACGGTTGTCCATATCGTTCTTCAAATGAAGCAGGGCACCTTCGAGCAACGTGTACAGCCCGTGCCCTCCGGCATCCACCACGCCGGCATCTTTAAGTACCTGAAGCAGATTAGGGGTGTTTTTTACGGAAACTCTGGCAGCGTCGACCGCCGCTTCGATGCTCGATATCGGACTTGAGCCGTAATCCTGTGCATTTTCACCGGCAGCTGAAGCCGCGTCCTTTATCACGGTCAGAATGGTGCCTTCCACAGGATTACTCAGTGCGTGGTGGGCTACTTCGGAAGCCTTTTTTAAAGCCCGGGCAAATCCGCGAGAATCGATAGTCTCACTGGTACCCATGCCTTCGGATAGACCGCGCCATATCTGGGAAAGAATAACACCGCTGTTGCCCCGGGCACCCATCAATGCCCCTTTTGCTATTGCTTCCGCTACCGAGGAAATTCCTGCTTCTTCATCCAGCCCAGCAGCTTCAGCCAGACTGGAGCGCATCGTGAGAAGCATATTTATACCGCAGTCGCCGTCCGGCACCGGGTAAACATTTAAGGCATTGATATCGCCGACGATTTTCTCCAGCCAGCCTGTACCGGCAATCAGCATTTCCTTCAGGTCCTTTCCGCTAAGAGTCGCTTTCTGGTTCACCGTCTCCTCCTGACAGGTACCACAATACTTTCTCCCGTACCTGTATTTAGTAGAAAGATACTGCTATTACCGGACCGGTATGACCGGACATCACCGGCGTATACGGAGTAAAATAGACTTCGGAACAGTCGAATTTATCAGTAACCATCTGTTTCAGTTTTTCGCCGTCCTCTATCGAATTGGTGTAATGCACATTTATAGTGATACCCTTACTGGAGCCGACGTATTCCGCCATTACTTCCAGCATCTTGTCCTTGGCTTTATCCCAGCCCCTGGCGCGTCCCAGGTTCTCCACTTCTCCGGTATTATTTACCATACCGATAAGAGGTTTTACCTGGAATAGTTCTCCCATATATGCCGTCTTGGGAGCCCTGCCGCTTTTTATAAGGTGTTTCAGGGTCTCCATCGCCACAACGAATCTCACTCTGGGAATCGTATCCTTTACCACCTGGACTACCTCTTCCAGGCTTTTGCCTTCTTTTGCAGCCCGGGCGGCTTCTACCACGACGAAACCTTCGGCTCCGGCAGCAGTATTGCTATCGATTATTTCAATATTAAGTTCGGGATTGTCTTTTTTTAAACTGTCAAAATCCAGGTTATGTTTTTCAA
>CAZIYN010000111.1:0-7513 GCA_964543495.1 uncultured Dehalococcoidales bacterium
GTATGCTCCTGGATGAGGTGAAAGACAGGGTCGCCAACCGTATAGCGGCGGTAGGCACGGAGAGGTTCCGCGTCTATCATGACCCGGAACCGACCTGGCATTACCTGAGACTGTTCCGCTACCTGGAGGAGTACGGCGCCGTCTGCAACGCCTCGCTATACAGCTTCACGGTCGGTACCGCTTTCAGGAGAGATGAAAAAGGCTCGTGGGTAGCTGCCGAAACGCTGCAAGAATCGGGAAGAGTCCTCAGGACGCGAAACGATGCTCTGACTGCGCTGGCGGAATCTTATGTGGACAGGCCGGGATTTATGGCCTGGTATCCCGAGAATAAAGTAGCCGATACGGTGAGAATAGCCCGTGACTGGAAGTGCGACGGCGCCATACTGCACCTCAACCGCGGTTGTACTCTGACGGCCGGTCACCCGGAGGCGGGTCGTGCCCTGCGAGAAGCCGGTTTCCCGGTAATGTTCTATGAAGCTAATATGGCTGATTCCCGAGGATTCGATGAAGCCGGTCTGCTCAATAGCGTCAACGTCTTTATGAGTGCCCGGGGGCTGGAGAAAATAAAAGAATAGACATAAGTTTTAACTATAGAAAAGGCACGCTTCGTTTCTGTCTGATAATGTCATTGCGAGGAGTTCGTCAAAGGCGAATGACGAAGCAATCTCTACTTATGAATGCATAAATTGTCCACCTCTACCTGGAGATTGCCACGTCCACCAAAGGAGGACTCGCAATGACAGAGGGGGGAGATTCTTCGTCCGCCTCTGGCGGACGAAGAATGACAACAGAGCTTAGAATGACAGGTGGAGTCAACAAAGTGCAAGCAGAGCTATAAAAAAGGGAGGACTGTTCAGTCCTCCCTTTTAATCACATAATTTCTAATCCGGATTTATGCGGATTTGTCTTTTTCTTTTATTCCCGCCAGTTTCCTGGCAAGCTTCTTCTTTGCCTCTATATCAGAGTTACGCAGTATTGTCATCCGGTGAGTTTCAGGCGAACCGGCGCCGTGGATATTGGATACGATATCCCTGCTTTCGAAGGCGAGTTTTTCAATAAGCCTGAACATCCGTATCCTGTCCTGAGTCGATACGCCTTCGGCTCCCTTCAGGTATTTCTCCAGCAGGGGACCGATTTTCGCATCCGCAAAGTCCTTTTCCGAAGGGACATCGGCGACCATACCTCCGGCAATCTCGACCATCATCCTGATTACCTCGGCGAGTTCCTTGCCTTCGTAGAGCTTCGAGGTATTCGAAAGAACGGGGTCGACGTTATATATGCCGGACGGCGTCTCCACGGACTCAACGGAAGCCGCAATCGAACAGCCGTATATCGCCTCGGTAACCTTCAGCATCTCGGCGAGTTTGTTATTTATGTGGGATACGTTGGGAAGCCCGTTATAGTCAGCCGCCGCCGCAGCAGCGCCGATTAGTACGTCGCCCACTCCGCATTTGCAGCCGCCGTGAGAATGGCGGTGGTAGTTGCCGAAGTTTCTTACCATATTGCCGGCGTATTCATACTCACCATAAAGGAAGACCCTCTCCCAGGGTACGAAGACGTCCTCGAAGATTACCATCGGGGCGAATTTACTGAACTCGACATTACCGAGGTCACAGCCTTCCAGCGCTCTCGATTCAAGGGTACCTCTGCCGTAGATGTGTATAACTCCCTCGGCATCCATCGGGAAGACGAAACAGACGGCGTATTCTTTATCTTCTTCACGCATCTCCCGTGTCGGCACCACGATTCCCCAGTGAGCGCAGAGAGAACCCGTCTGGTGTATCTTGGCACCCCTGACGACAATACCTTTATTATCCTTGTCCACCACACGAAGGTACATATCCGGGTCCGCCTGCTGTGACGGTCTCTTCGCCCGGTCTCCCTTGACGTCCGTTACGCCGCTGAAAAGGACGTAATCGTTCTTCTGCATAAGGGTTACGAAATCGACGAGTTTATCCCAGTACTTGGTGCCGTATTTCTGGTCGCAGTTATAGACCTCTATGCCGACGGAGCTGATGGCGTCCATTCCGGTACAGCGCATATAGCAGCCGCCTATGTTCTGGGCAAGGAACTTGAGCATTCTGACCTTTGCCAGCAGGTCGTCCGGGTTCTTGTAGAATTTAAGAAACCGACTCACATCTTCATCAATCAGGTCCGATTTGGTGACCAGGAATTTCTTGCCTACTTCATCGTTTTCAAGCTCGAAAGTCTTGGCTACCGAAGCCGTCATATGCTTGATTAACGGGTGTTCATGCACGTTCTCCACCTTCTCCCCGAGGATATAGGCGGTAGGGTGCAGGTCTTTCAACGATTCATAATACTGTTCTGGTGTCATAATAGCCATGGTATTTATGCGTCTCCTTGGATTATTCCGGATTGAGGTAAGTACTGAACCCTCATAATCAGTTTAGCATTTCGCAGCCTGATTGGCAAAGAAAGCAGGTGGTTTCTACTTTATACTGAGGCTAGATGACAAAGGAATTATAGAGAATATTTATATAGATTGCCACGTCGTCCGCCTCTGGCGGACTCCTCGCAATGACAGGTGGAAACGGGGTGTAAAGAGGGGCATAAGCCTCTCTTAAAAACTATTTCCCTCTTCCCCTTTTAAAAGGGGAAGAGGGATTAAGGGGGATAGGGTTTTATAGATAACGCAGGCGTGAATATTTGACTGCATCAGGCTCGTTGGTGTAATCTAGGGAGTTATGAAGCTATTCGAATACGAGGGTGTCGAGCTCTTCCGTCAGGAGGGTATCAACGTCCCGGAATATGCCCTTGCCGGAAGCACGGAGGAAGTGCTGGAAGCAGTGGTTGATATCGGACTGCCGGTTGTAATTAAAGCCCAGGTACTTACCGGTGGCCGCTATCTTGCCGGTGGGGTTAAGACCGCCGAATCGCTCGAGGAAACCGAGAAAATAGCAAATCGTATTCTCAGTTCTGAAATCAGAGGACTGCCCGTAACCACCATAATGGTATCGAAACACGTCAACGTTGCGCAGGAATTTTACATTGGAATTACCGTGGATGATTACAGAGGTTATCCTCTGGCTATCGTCAGCGCAGAAGGTGGGGTCTCCATCAACCGGATCGCTCGCGAGCGTTCCGAAGCCGTCGTTACGAGACAGGTATCGATTTCCAAGGGACTGGAACGTATGCAGGCGAGGCGTATGTGCCGGGAAGCCGGACTGAGCGGTAAAAATCTCAACGAGGTATCGGTAGCGCTGACCAATTTATACAATGTTTTCAGCAAATATGATGCTTTGCTTGCCGAGATAAATCCTCTGGTGAGAACGCGAAAAGGAGAATTTACAGCCATCGATTCCAAGGTGGAACTCGATGATTCTGCTTTGTACCGCCACGCCGACCTCAATCTCAGCCAGGAAGGAAGGATTAATAATCCCCTGGAACGCAAAGGACGTGAGATAGGTGTCAGTTACGTGGAGTTCGATGGTGATATCGCGCTGATTTCAAGCGGCGCCGGACTGGGAATGGCTACCATGGATATTATCGGCAGCAGGATGCGCCCGGCGAATTTTCTGGAAACGGGCGGAGCTATCACGGAAGAGCTTCTCTACAATGTGATGGACCTCGTCCTTCAGAAAGAGGGTATCAGAGGACTGTTTATAAATGTATATGGAGGTATCAACCCGATTCACGAAGGTGCGAAGGGTGTAGTCCGTTATATACAGGAGCATAATGTAAAAATACCGGTTGTGGCAAAAGCTCTGGGAAACCGGCAGGAAGAGACCTGGGCAATATTCAAGCAGCAGGGAATTCACGTGGTCACCGATGTATCGACGGAAAAGGGTGTGGATGAGCTTGTCCATTTGTTGGGGGGTGGAAATTGAGCATCCTGTTGAACAGCGGGACCAGGGTCCTTGTGCAAGGTATAACGGGTCGTGCCGGACGCGAGCAGACACGGTGGATGCTTGAATACGGGACAAATATCGTTGCCGGGGTTACCCCGGGCAAGGGTGGACAGGTCGTTCAGGGTGTTCCCGTCTATGATACCGTTGTCGAGGCGGTGGAAGAACAGGGCGCGGAGGCATCGGTGTTTTTCATTCCGGCACCGGCTGTAAAGGATACCGTTATCGAGTCTATTGATGCCGGTATCAAACTGATTGTCGTCGTTACGGAACATACTCCGGTACACGATGTAATGAAAATCAGGGAATACGCAAGAGGGCGTGATGTCAATATAATCGGTCCTACCAGTCCCGGGATTATGACGCCGGGGGAAGCCAAAGTGGGAATCCTGCCGGCGAATATGTTCACTCCGGGAAGAATCGGTCTTATATCAAGGAGCGGTACTCTTTCCTATGAAGTCAGCGTCAACCTGTCCACTGCCGGTTACGGACAGAGTACGGTAGTCGGAATGGGAGCCGACCCTGTGGTATTTACAGGAATGCCGGAACTGATAGGGCTTTTCGAGAGAGACCGCGATACCGACCTGATAGTAATTGTCGGCGAGGTGGGAGGTATCCAGGAAGAGAAGGCTGCCGAATTTATAGACAGGTGGGTAACCAAACCGGTAGTCGCCTACATAGCCGGACTCGATGCTCCGCAGGAAAAGCGCATGGGCCACGCCGGCGCTATAATCCAGCGCGATGGCAAGGGTACACCACAGAGTAAAACAAACGCTCTAAAACAGGTGGGTGTCGACGTAGCCAGGTTTCCTGCCGATGTGGTGGACCTGGTGCGGATACATTTACCGGAAGACTAAATCAAAGCAAAACGGGACGCTTCTAGCATCCCGTTTCTTTATTACAGATTCATTTCTGTCTGTTTAAGGTATTAACCCGTTTTACCGCAGCATTTATTCACCAGGTCTACCGTATCCGTAACGTCCAGTTTCCGGTAGAGGAAAGAAAACTGGTCCTCGAGGAGTCCCGAAATTCCGGCGAGGTTTTCTTCGGGCAGATGCCAGGTCTCGTACTTGAATCCTCCGAAACCTTTTTTCCTGGTCTTGTAAAGGAACTGCTCGCGGGTATCTTCAGGCTTCTTATCACCGGGGTATTTCTCATCCAGGTATTTATACACTCTGTCCAGAAGGTCCTTCGGAAAATATTCGCTGTCATAAATCATATTCTGGAAGCCCGTAGCCAGGTGTATTTCCAGCGTCCCGTTTTCAGGGAAAAGCTCGAACATCTCGTCGGGCAAGGTAGAAGCCCCGTGCTGGACGATTCCGCCGACACCGTACTCCTCCCGCGCTACTTTGCCAAGTTCCCTGATAGTGTTGAAATCAATCCGGACATCGGCTATCTTCCCGTCCGGCTGGACATAGCCGCCGTGCGTTGTGCCGGACTGAACACTTATCTTTGAAATGCCTTTAATATCGGGTCCGGTCAGCTTGCGGTACCCGTTCATATAAGCCCTGAGCTCTTCGATGGTCGTGTTCGATGTCCCCACTTCGCCAATCTCACCGCCGATGGATATAGTCACTCCTTCCGGTTCCAGGTCGCGGATGAATTTCGTCATATCCGCCGCTACTTTGTAGTTGTTCTCCTGCTGGGTATCCACGGTCGGTTTCGATAAATCGACCAGTGTGGAGGAATCGATATCTATATTCAGAAAACCGGCAGCGATGGCTTCTCTGGTGGAGTCCTCTACAGATTTGTATTCAACTGCCGGGTCGGTAGCGAATTTGTTTCCGTTGAACTGGAAATGGTCGCCCTGGACGAAAACAGGTCCGCTGAATTCCTCCTTAATAGCAGCCGCCAGTACGGACGATACGTACTCGTCCGGTGACTGGTCCGTATATGCCATCTCGGTGCGGGCAATCTCGAAGATAAGCGCGCCAACTCTGTGCTTCAGAGCCGATTTAAATATGGCTCTTGCCGTGAGATAGGTTAAACCGCGTATATTGATGGCCGGCACTGTCTTATTGGCATATACGCCCTTAGCTGCAGCCTCATAAAGTCCCTGGATGCTGGCAAGGTATATGCCGGATTTCGCGGCAATACTGCGGATTTCCTTACGGCTGGTTTTCTTTACATCTGCATCTTCACTGAAGACCGCTTTTTCTATCAGACCGTCTATTACACTGTTCGAAGCCATAACCTTCTCCTCCCGCACTTTTTATATATCTGTTCCGGGTAAGTCGCGGATTATCCTGCGTCTACCGTTGTATCGCCCGGTATCGTATTGGGTCTCGACGTTCACCAGATTTGTCTTACCTACTATCTCTTCCAGCGGGACGGAAGCAATCCTGCCTTCTCTGTAACTGACCATCCTGCCGTATTTACCTGTTACCAGTAAATCGACGGCGGCGATTCCGAAGTATCTTCCCATCCTGCGGTCGTAGGCGCACGGTGCGCCGCCACGCTGAAGGTAGCTCAATGCCAGGCTCCTCGTCCCCAGTCCGGTACCATGCTCGATTTCCCGCGCAAGATACTCTCCTATTCCGCCGAGGTACACATGTCCGAAGTCGTCCATTTCTCTTTCTCTGGTAACGATTCGTCCGCCTGCCGGTTTAGCCCCTTCGGAGACTACGATGATGTTGTACCTGTGTCCCAGTCCCATTCTCTCGAGCAGCAGTTCGTTTACTGTATCGATAGAGAAATCGTATTCAGGAATTAAAATTATAAATGCGCCGGCGGCTTCTCCGCCTTCGAGCGCCAGCCAGCCGGCATCACGTCCCATTGTTTCCACGATGAATGTCCGGTGATGGGAACCGGCGAAAGTTCTCAGACGGTCAATCTCTTCGACAATTACGTTCAATGCCGTTTCATACCCCAGGGTATAGTCGGTACCGACAAGGTCTTTGTCTATTGTTTTGGGAATACAGACGGTCTTAATTCCCGCCCGGGTCAGTTTATGAGCGACTCCAAGGGTATCATCGCCGCCGATAACGATTAACGAGTCCAGACCGAGGCGCTCGATATTATCGATAACCAGTTGAGACCGGTCATTGTCTTTGCTGTACGGGTTAGTCCGTGAAGAGCCGAGGTGGGTGCCTCCGAACCTGTCCCAGGTCCTTACAATAGCTTCATCCAGAGGGTAGGTAAGCTGCGCTTCATCATAGCTTTCTGATAGAGGCAGGACCAGTCCTTCCCATCCGTCGATGATACCCAGAACTTCATATCCGGTCCCGCTCTCTTTTTCCAGCCGCTTATCGAGGGCGGTATTTACCACCCATTTAATGGCCGGATTTAAGCCGGCGCAGTCGCCGCCGCCGGTCAATATACCGATTCTATGTTTTTTCATTGAGTTTTGTTCTATCGAGTGAAATACGGAGATTATATGTCTTATTATACACATACCCCTCAGGGAAAATAAATATACTGAGAGCGGGCCGTACGAACGGAAGGCTCTTCCTGAAATATGCGGGGAAGAGCCTTCTTGATTGGTATCTGTAATAAATATGACCGGTGATTTATGTGGCTAATCGCCTCGTCTTTCTTAATGTGAACAAAAGACCTGCGATTATTACGATATCTATTGCTATCAGTATAAAAACATTAGTTGCTATATCGGGCCAGCCTCCGCCTTTCTGAGTTACGGTGACAATGGG
>CAZIYN010000112.1:0-7438 GCA_964543495.1 uncultured Dehalococcoidales bacterium
GATTAATACTCCCAAATTACTATTAACTATTATCCTCTCCCCCAGGTTACGAAACTCCCCCTCTCCTTAAAAAGGCAAGGGGGTGTTTCAAAAAGGGATTCTCTTTGTCCATATCCGGTGTCAGCGTTATTCCGGACTTGACCTGCCCGCCGCACAAGGCTTTGGCAGGCGGGTCCGGAATCCAGAATAGTAGTGATAAGTATCATTTCTGGATACCGGCTTTCGCCGGTATGACAGGGAACAGCATTGCCCTCTCGTAAGCTTCCTGATTTCTCTTGTTTACTCTTTTCTTCCTACTGTAGTCATCCATTCGCCGGACTTTTTATATTTATCGCCTGAAAGGGAACTGTATATCTTCTCGACAGCTAGACCTGCCCGCTCGAATCTGGATACCGGCTTTCGCCGGTATGACAGGGAACAGTATTGTCCACTCTTAAGCTTCCTGATTTCTCTTGTTTACTCGTTTCTTCCTACTGTAATCATCCATTCGCCGGACCTTTTATATTTATCTCCTGAAAGGGAACCGTATATCTCCTCGACAGTCAGACCTGCCTGCTCGAACAGATTTCGCATCTGCCGGGGAGTATATAAACGCATAGATGAGGTGTTCTTTGTATCAGATCTGTTATCTAGCGTTCGTTCCGAGATGTATCTCTGTGTCTGTTTATCCCATTTGTTGCTTAAAGTGAATCTCTCGTTTAGTTCTATTTCCGGTAAGAAGTGTCTGTGTATGTATTCACGATTACGCTGGCCGACAAGGAGCCTGCCTCCATGACGAAGTGCTTGATTATACCTTCGAAGAAGTTCGAGGTTCTCTTTATCCGAAAAGTAGCCGAAGCTACCTCCCCAGTTATAGATACCGTGAAATCTGTCCGTAAAATCCAATTCACGCAAATCCATTACGGTGAAACCGGCTTTAAGACCTTCCCTGCGTAGGCGAGCTCGGGCTCTTTTTATAAAATTATCTCTTAAATCCAATCCCTCGACTGCGTAACCGGATTTCACCAGATGAAAGAGTATCCTTCCTGCCCCACACGGGGCATCAAGCACATGCTGTCCCTTTTGCAGTTTAAGGGCTTTTTCAATAAATGCAGCCTCATCCTGGCCTTCTTCATCGGGTTGGAGCCAGAAGCTATCTTCCATGGTTAAAAACCAATCACTCATGTTAAAAATCTCCGTGGTTTTATGAAGTCTATAAACAGGGTATTACTATATCAAGTTATGAGAAATATACGCAACAAACCGGAATAATTCGAGCCTGACTTGACAATAAATTCAGAGCGTGTTACTCTATCATCACGATGAGCAGAAAAACTTATATTTTAGTACTCGTTACATATACATAAACCGGCCAGTGGGTCGTGTCATCGAAGGCCGTCCCCACGGGACGGCATTTTTTTATCAATAAAACACGGGACAGCAAGGAGAAAAAATGAAGAGTGACGCAGCAAAAAAAGGTATAGAAAGGGCACCTCACAGGTCGTTGTTATACGCTCTCGGCTGCACGCCGGATGAGCTGGACAAGCCGTTTGTGGGAGTAATAAACAGCTACAGTGAAATTATTCCGGGTCATATGCACCTGGATACAATAGCCGAAGAAGTAAAAGGGGGAGTACGAAGCGCCGGCGGAGTCCCGTTCGAGGTGGGAACGATAGGCGTCTGCGACGGCATTGCGATGAACCACCCGGGTATGAAGTTCAGCCTGCCCAGCAGGGAGCTGATAGCGGATTCTGTGGAGATAGTCGCCGAAGCACACGCATTCGATGCTCTGGTGTTTATAACCAACTGCGATAAAATCGTCCCCGGAATGCTGATGGCGGCGATGAGACTGAATATACCATCGATATTCATCAGCGGCGGTCCGATGCTGCGCGGATACCTACCCACAGATGAAGGTATGGCAAAGGTGGACCTGAATTCCGTCTTCGAGGGAGTCGGCAAGGTAGCCGCCGGTCAGATGACCGAGAAAGAACTCTATGAGCTGGAGAAGGTCGCCTGTCCGGGGTGCGGAAGCTGCGCGGGCATGTTTACCGCCAATACCATGAACTGCCTGACGGAAGCGCTGGGAATGGGCTTGCCCGGAAACGGCACCATTCCTGCGGTCGATACGAGAAGGCGGCAGCTTGCCAGACAGGCCGGGCAGAAAGTAATGGAACTGCACGCCAGAAATATCTGCCCGAAGGATATCGTAAACAGGGATGCCATCCACAACGCTTTTGCGGTCGACATGGCGCTGGGAGGCAGCACGAACTCAGTGCTGCATATTACGGCGATTGCTCACGAAGCCGGAGTGGATTTCCCGCTAAAAGCGGTTCATGAGCTGAGCGAAACGACTCCTCAGCTGTGCAAGCTGAGACCGGCGGGTGAATATCATATAGAAGACCTCGACCATGCCGGCGGGATTCCCGGAGTTATGAAAGAACTCGACGGGCTGCTGAAAAAGGAGTCGAAAACGGTTTCCGGTGAAACCATCGGCGGCATTATCGAAAAAGCGAAAATTACCGATAGAAACGTAATCAGGACGAAAGCCGACGCTTATTCGCAGACCGGCGGACTGGCGATACTTTTCGGCAACCTGGCGCCAGAAGGTTCGGTGGTGAAGAAAGGCGCCGTCGACCCCGAGATGATGGTCCATAAAGGAGTGGCCAGGGTGTTCGATTCCGAGGAGGACGCAACAAAGGCGATAATCGAAGGAACCATTAAAGCCGGAGAGGTAATCGTTATCCGCTACGAAGGTCCCCGCGGAGGTCCCGGTATGAGAGAGATGCTGACGCCGACCTCGCTGCTTGCCGGAATGGGTAGAGACAAAGAGGTCGCCCTGATAACCGACGGACGTTTTTCGGGAGCTACCCGGGGGGCGGCTATCGGGCACGTTTCGCCGGAAGCGGCTGACAAAGGACCCATTGCCGCTCTTACCGACGGAGATATAATCAGTATAGATATACCGAACTGCAAGCTCGAGGCGGAGCTTAGCGATAAAGAGATAGCCGACCGTATATCCGGACTGGCTGAATTCGAACCGAAGATTAAGACCGGTTACCTGAAGCGCTATGCGGAGAAAGTGACTTCTGCCAGTACAGGCGCGGTATTCAAGGAATAACAGGAGAAATTACTATGAAAATGACCGGAGCTCAAATAATCTGCGAGTGTATGCTACAGGAAGGAGTGGAGGTCGCATTCGGCATCCTCGGGGGGACTATTCTCCCGTTTTACGATACGATGCCCCAGTACCCTCAGATAAGGCATGTCCTGGTAAGGCATGAACAGTGCGCCGCTCATTCCGCCGATGGTTATGCCAGGGTTACCGGGAAAGTCGGCGTGTGTTTCGCCACATCGGGGCCCGGAGCCACCAACCTGGTAACGGGAATTGCCAATGCTCATCTGGACTCGGTACCGATAGTGGCGCTGACCGGGCAGGTTGCCAGAGAGTTTATCGGCAAAGATGCCTTCCAGGAAGTAGACATCACGGGTATTACTCTGCCGATTACGAAGCATAATTACCTGGTGCGAGATGCAGCTTCTCTGCCCGGCATAGTGCGGGAAGCGTTTCATATCGCCAGGACAGGCCGCCCGGGTCCGGTGCATATAGATGTCCCGAAAGATGTGTTTACCGAAGAGGTCGACGTAAATCTGCCGGACAAAGTGAATATGTCCGGTTACAGACCGACTCTCCAGGGGCACCCTTCTCAGATAAAGAAAGCGGCAAAGATGATAAACGAAGCAAAGCAGCCGCTGATACTGGCGGGAAGAGGAGTGAACGTATCCGGAGCATATGACGGACTGAAAAAGCTGGCCGAGACGGCGCAGATACCCGTTGTGACAACTCTGCTGGGTATCGGCTGCTTCCCGGAGAGCCATATACTGAGTTTCGGTATGGTGGGTATGCACGGCATGGCATACGCCAATATGGCGCTCAATACCACGGACGTATTAATCGCGGTCGGAATGAGGTTCGATGACCGGGTAACCGCCAGGGTAAACAGCTTCGCTCCGAAGGCAAAGATTATCCATATAGATATCGACCCGGCGGAAATCGGCAAGAATGTACGGGTAGACGTGCCGATAGTCGGAGATGTAAAGACGGTACTGAAGGAACTGAACAAGCAGGTAGAACCGGCCCCGCATATCGAATGGGTCGAACAGCTAGATAACTGGCGCAAGGAGCACCCTTCCACGGAAATCAGGGAGAGCGAAGGAGTGCTGCCGCAGTACGCCGTGAGAAAGATATTCGATATTACAAATGGAGAGGCGATAATCGTTACCGGTGTGGGGCAGCACCAGATGTGGGCAGCCCAGCATTACTGGTACGATAAGCCGAATACCCTGATTTCATCAGGCGGCCTGGGGACAATGGGCTTCGGACTGCCGGCGGCCATCGGGGCGAAAATCGGTCGTCCCGAGAGTGTCGTATGGTGTATCGACGGTGACGGCAGTTTCCAGATGACATTGCAGGAACTGGCGACAATAGCTCAGGAAAGAGTAGCGGTAAAAATCGCTATAATGAACAACGGCTACCTGGGAATGGTGCGGCAGTGGCAGGAACTGTTCTACGACAGGCGGTACGTGGCTACTCCGTTGAGCGGTCCCGATTTCGTGAAGATAGCCGAGGCGTACCAGATTCCGGCAGCACGGGCAAATCACAGCGAAGATGTGATACCGGCTATCGAGCAGGCAATGGCCGAAGACGGTCCGTTCCTGATTGATTTCAGGGTGGAGCCGGAGGAGAACGTATTTCCTATGGTGCCGCCGGGGGCTTCACTGGCGGAGCAGCTCGAGGCACCTAAGATAGAGGAGGCAGCATGGCAGCAGCGAAACACACTCTAGTTGCTCTCGTAGAAAACAAGCCCGGCGTACTTAACCGGGTGGCAAGCCTTTTCCGGAGGCGCGGTTTCAATATCGAAAGTATCGCGGTGGGCCGCAGCGAGTTGCCGAATATCTCCCGCATGACTATCGTCGTGGACGGAAAGACGACTTCCGTTGAGCAGGTAAGAAAGCAACTGGAAAAAGTTATCGACGTGGTAAGAGTTACCGAGATAAGCAGCGATGATATGATAAGCCGCGAGCTTGCCCTGATAAAGGTAAAGACGACTCAGTCTACGCGGAGTGAGGTTATGCAGATTGTAGACATTTTCAGGGCGAATATAGTGGATGTCGGCACCGAGTCGGTTACCGTAGAGGTTACCGGAGACGAGGAAAAAGTAAATTCATTGCTGGGGCTGCTTGGTGATTTCGGAATCAGGGAACTGGCGAGAACAGGTCGAATCGCTATGACAAGGAGAGGGGCTGCTATGGTAAAAGAAGCAACTCAAACACGTTCAAGAAAACAGAGAGCTTAAAAACGAAAGAAAATGAGGGGTATTTTGCCTGTAAACGCATTTGATTTCTGGCAGCGCGTGATGTATTATCGAGTTCAGAATCAGGAGGTGGAATAATGTATAAGAAAATGCTGGTTCCTCTGGATGGTTCAGAACTTGCCGAAATAGTTTTCCCGTATGTGACAGAGCTTGCGGGGAGAATGGGTATGGACATTGTACCTATTATCGTTAGCAGCCAGTCGGCGAATGCCTTCATTCCCATGCAGAACGCATATATAGAGAAGACAGAGAAAGCCCTTCAGAAGCAGGTAAACAAGGTACAGCAAGACCTTAAACCGGCACCTGAATCCGTTAAAGTCAAGGGAGAAATGGCAGTGGGGTACGCCGCCGAGGAAATACTCCAGTATGCCGAGGATAACGGCATAGACCTGATTCTAATGGCGACACACGGGCATTCCGGGCCCAAGCGCTGGAAAATCGGAAGCGTTGCCGGGAAAATCATGAGCGCCTCCAGGATTCCGGTCCTGCTTGTCCGCGCCGATGTGCCCGAAGAAATGAAAGCCATTAAGTGGCCGGTTGAGACGATACTGGTACCGCTGGACGGTTCGGAAATGGCGGAATCGGTACTGCCCCACGTTAAAACAATTGCCAAACAGCAGGGTATCAAGCCGGTTGAAGTGGTGCTGCTGAGAGTGTGTGAGCCGCCGACGGTGCCTTCTTATTACGGGCCCGAACTTTCGGGCGTGCCACTTGACTGGGGAAAATACGTCGAACAGGAAATGGTCAGGGATAAGGAAAGGGCCAGAGAATACCTGGATGAACTGGAGAAGAAATTTATAGATAAAGGAATCAGCGTCCGGTCCGACGTCATACAGGGAAAACCGGATGACGAGATTGTGGAATATGCAAATAAAGAGGATTTCAGCCTGATTGTGATGGCTACTCACGGGCGTTCCGGACTGAGCCGGCTGGTTTACGGCAGTGTTGCCGCAAACCTGATAAACGGCGTCTCAAGCCCGATTTTAATGATAAAACCTCAGGATGATAAACAGAAAGAAAAATAAAGATATTCGTTAATACAGAGTAATAAAAATTGTGTAGCAAATCGAAAATATTATATTCAATATATATCCACATATCCAGCCTCATCGGGAGGGAAAAGCTCATCCTTACCGGCCCCTCTCTATGACAGGGGAGGGGTAACCCGGTTTTCAAAATACTAAGGAGGAGATTTGACCTCATAGAGAGATTGCTGTTAGTCAGTATATCTCTCCCGAAGAGGATATCATGGATAAAGTAATTATTTTCGATACTACCCTAAGGGACGGCGAGCAGGCGGCGGGGGCGACACTGAATATTCAGGAAAAACTGGAGATAGCCAGGCAACTGGAAAAACTCGGCGTGAACGTTATCGAGGCCGGTTTTCCCGTGAATTCCGCTCCCGAATTCGATGCGGTCAGCCGGATTGCCGAAGAAATCCGGACGCCTGTTATCTGCGGTCTGGCAAGAGCAGTCCAGGCGGATATAGATTCTGCAAGAGATGCGCTGAAGGGAGCCGCAAATCCCAGGATACACGTATTTCTATCGTCTTCAGACGTTCACCTTGCATATCAACTGAAAAAGAGCCGTGAAGAAATTCTTGAGATGACCCGCAGCATGGTGGCGAGAGCGAGAGGCTACTGCGAGGATGTAGAATTTTCTCCGATGGATGCCAGCCGCACGGAGCCGGACTTCGTCTGCCGCATGGTTGAAACGGCAATCGATGCCGGTGCAACCACAGTAAACATACCGGACACCGTGGGTTACGCAATGCCCGACGAATTCGGCAGTCTTATAGAGACCATAAAAAACAAGGTGCCGAATATCGATAAAGCGGTAATAAGCGTTCACTGCCATAACGACCTCGGTCTGGCGGTTGCCAACAGCCTGGAAGCGCTCAACCGCGGAGCCAGGCAGATTGAGTGCACGATTAACGGCATAGGAGAACGGGCGGGAAACGCTTCGCTTGAAGAGATAGTTATGAGCATCAAGACCCGCCAGGACTTCTATAACCTGACTACGGATATCAATACCGAGCAGATTTATAATGCCAGCCGTCTGGTCAGCGACCTGACAGGTTTTCC
>CAZIYN010000113.1:0-5076 GCA_964543495.1 uncultured Dehalococcoidales bacterium
CCGGTACCGCCTCCGGAACTGGCAATCAGCATGAAAGCATCGGTCTCATAGAACCGTTTCGTCGTCCTGATAGCGTCGATAACTTTATCGGCATCTTCCTTGGCTATCTCGGCACCCAGTTCATTAATCTTTCCCACACCGTGCCCGCCGGTCTTGCGTCCACCGATGATGATTCTGTGCTGGAAATCGCGTCTGATGCTTTTAAGACCGCTTAAGTCGGCGGCATCAGTATTTACTGCAAAGCAGCCGGTAACAATCTCGATACCGCGCTGGCTCATTGCTCTTTTATTCAACCGGGAAAATTCGTCGGCAATCCTGCCTCCGCACTGCCCCAGACCAATGACTACTATCTTCATTATTTCACCTCGATTTTTTCACAATACGTTAAGCCATTTTATGCATACAATTTTTAGGTTGTCAATAAAACAGGCTTAAATTCGTACTTAATTATACGATAAGCGATACTATTGTTTCATAGTAATATTTCTTTCAGTACGGTGGCGAGTGCTGCGGAGGTACCTTCCACGCTTGACACTCCTCCGAATCAACTGATAAAATGAGTCTTTTGGAGGGAGAACAATTTACGCGATTATTGAAACAGGTGGAAAACAATACCGGGTAACGTCGGGCGAGACTATTGACGTGGAACTGCTGGGTGTAAACGAAGGCAGTACCGTCGAGCTCGACAGGGTCCTGCTTATAGGCAACGAAGATAAGGTTACCGTGGGTAATCCAATCATCGAAGGGGCGAAGGTTCTGGCTACGTCCCAGGGAGAAGGCAAGGGTAAAAAAATAATCGTCTTCAAATACAAACCCAAGACACGTTACCGGAAAAAAACAGGACACCGCCAGCCTTACACAAGGCTGACAATCGATAAGATAATAGGACCGGGTGCCGAAGAAGAAAAACCGGCGAGGAAAACCAGGTCTCGTAAGAAACAGGAGAAAGAAAGTGGCTCATAAAAAGGGAGGCGGACGCACCAAGAACGGTCGTGACAGCCAGTCGAAAAGACTCGGTGTTAAAAGGTACGCCGGAGAGTCCGTAAATGCGGGGACGATTATAGTAAGACAGCGCGGCACCCGAATTCACGCCGGCAACAACGTCGGCTTGGGTAGAGACTACACGCTCTTTGCCCTTATCGACGGTAAAGTGAAATTCGAACCTGCGCCCAATCACAGGAGGAAAGTCAGCGTTTACGCTGATTAGATAGCAATGAAGGAAAAGATACACCCCCAGTATTTCGAGGATGCCGTAGTAACCTGCGCCTGCGGAAACAGTTTTACAGTCGGCGCTACAAGGAAAGAGATGAAGGTCGAGTCCTGCAGCCAGTGCCATCCTTTCTTCACCGGTGAACGGAAGATGATGGATACCACCGGACGTGTGGAGAGGTTCAAACGGCGCTACAAGCTGGAAAAATAAGGACCGTAACGCGAATATAAAACAGATAGAGGCGGGAGCGGTAATGTAAGACCGCTCCCTTTTATTATCAAACGGAGTCCATTTTGGCTGAAAGATTTTATTACGGCGGACAGGCGGTTGTGGAAGGGGTAATGATGAGGGGACCGAAAACAATGTCGGTCGCCGTGCGCCGCCCCAAAGGCGATATCCACGTCCATACCCAGATACTGCCTACTTTATATACCGGGAAGCTGAGAAAGGCGCCCTTTGTACGGGGTGTTGTTTTCATGATTGAAAACCTCTACCTGGGCATTAAGACGTTGCTCTATTCGGCAAATGTTTCACTGGAAGAAGAGGAAGCCGAAATTTCGGGGAAATATGCCTGGCTTCTGGTACTCTTTTCGATTTCATTCTCCGTAGCCCTGTTTTTCCTGCTTCCCCTTTTTCTTACCGGTCTGTTCAATATCGAATCGACCATTCTGTATAACCTGGTTGAGGGCATCATACGTGTGGCTATCTTTATCACCTACCTGGTAATAATGTCTTTTCTGCCCGATATCAGGCGGGTTTTCGCCTATCACGGCGCCGAGCACAAGACGGTGAACGCCTATGAAGCAGGTGTACCGATGGAAATCGAGGCAATCAAGAGTTTCAGCACGGCGCACGTACGCTGCGGAACCAGCTTCATTTTCGCCGTAGTACTGATTTCGATTATAGTGTTCTCCCTCGCCGGACTTCACACCGTCTGGCTCATGGTACTCTCACGCATCGTCCTTATCCCGGTAATCGCCGGTATCGGCTACGAAGTGATATATTTCAGCGGACGGCACCAGGATAATATCCTGGTCAGGATTACTTCTGCACCCGGGCTCTGGCTGCAGTCGCTTACGACAAGAGAACCGGATGACGACCAGTTAGAGGTCGCCATGTCGGCGCTCAGGCGGGTTATCGAGATTGAGCAGCCGGATGAAGTAACCTGGGAGACAGAACCGGAAGAAGCGGTAGTTATACGGCTTGACAAGGAAAAACCCGAAGAACCGGAAGCAACCGAAGAAGGAACGGATAATCCCGACTGATTATTCCCTGTCGTCGATACGCCTGAAATAGCAGGTCTTATTGCCCGTGTGGCAGACCGGGCCGGTGGGTCTGGCCTTGACCAGAATCGAACTGTCCTCGCAGTTCTTCCAGACTTCGCAAACTTTTATATAATTACCGGAAGTCTCTCCCTTATGCCACATCTCCTGACGGGTCCTACTATAAAACCAGACGTCTTCGCCGGTAAGCGTGTTATCCAGCGCTTCTTTGTTCATGAAGCCCAGCATCAGCACTTCGCCGGTATCTATATCCTGGACAACCGCCGGGACTAGTCCTTTTTCATCGAATTGTATATCATCCATTCTTTTACTCTCTGGTAAGCCAGGAAAAATTTGATTTTATACTACAAGATGCTATTATAAATCGCAAGCCTCCGTACGCCGGGGAGGTAGTGAAATGGAAATAAATATAAGACTGTTAGACGAACAGCAGATACCGCAGATTATCAAGGCATTTGAAAATACCGTGTGGAAAGACCATGAATACCTTTACGAACGGTTCCTTGCCGAACAGAAGATGGGTAAGCGTACCGTCCTTACAGCTTATGCCGGTGAGATTTTCGCCGGTTATGTTACCATCCTCTGGCGCTCGAATTACCGGTCATTCGCCGAGAAAGGGATACCGGAGATAAACGACCTGCGAGTCCTGCCTGATTTCAGGCGTCACGGAATAGCCACCGCACTGGTAGATGAGGCTGAGAGAAGGATTTTCGAGAAATCGCCGGTTGCGGGTATCGGTTTCGGACTGTACGCCGATTACGGTCCTGCCCAGCGTATGTATGTCCTGCGCGGTTATGTCCCCGACGGACTCGGAATTTCGTATAAGGGAAAGCAGGTAGAACCGGGGAAAGACGTGATGGTGGATGACGACCTCGTCCTGTATCTTATAAAGGAACGCGAATAAAGTTTTTCTAGCTGATAGCCTCAATCGCTTTCTTGAGGTCGATGTCTTTCGTGTAGAGAGCCTTGCCGATTATTGCACCCTCACAGCCTATTTTCTGCAGCACTCTGAGGTGTTCTATAGAAGCCACCCCGCCGGCGGAGATAACAGGCAGGCCTACTTCCGTAATAAACTCTGAGATAGCGGTAAAGTTAGGCTCGGTAAGCGTTCCGTCACGGATGATATCCGTATAAACGAACCTCCTCACTCCCAGCTTTGCCATCCGTTTGGCAAACTGCACACCACTGATTTTTGTCTCTTCAGTCCACCCCCGGACGGCAACCATACCGTCCCTGGTATCCACACCGATAACGATAGAATCGCGGTACTTTCTGCAGGCCTCCCTGACCAGTTCCTGGTCCTCAACCGCAGCCGTGCCCAGAATTATCCGTTCGATGCCTGCCTTAAGCAATCGTTCGATAGTATCAATATCACGAATCCCGCCACCGAGCTGGGTGGGTATCAGCATGGCACGGGCAAGAGTATTAATAATATCGAGGTTGCCGATTTCTCCTGTGGCCGCGCCATCGAGGTCGACTATGTGAAGGCGGGGAGCACCGAGTGACTGCCAGTGCAGGGCCATCTGGACGGGGTCGTCGGAAAAAACGGTCTCGTTACCGTAATCTCCCTGATATAGTCTGACGCAAAAACCGCCCCTGAGGTCTATAGAGGGTATTACTTCCAATTCAGCCTACCTCATCAGGAATAATCAGGAATGCGCCCTGCTTATGCAAGACCCATTTTTCGCCTGACTTCCGCCATCGTCTCTCTGGCAATAACCGAGGCACGTTTAGCGCCGTCTGCCAGGACTTTTTCAACCAGCCCGGATTTAGCGGCTAAAGCCGCCCGTTTCTCACGAAAATCCCTCAAGGTATTATTGATGTTTTCGGCAAGCATCTGCTTGTGCTCCACGCAGCCGATTTCGGCTTTTCGGCACTGGTCGGCAATCGCTTTCCGATTGAGGGGACTGAAATATTCATCGAGTTTATAGATATTACAGACCTCCGGATGCCCGGGGTCCTTGCGGTAGCGGCGTGCCGGGTCGGTTACGGCTGACATGACACGCTCTTTCGTTTCTTCCTCATCCATTGCCAGTTCGATTGTGTTGTTGCTGGATTTTCCCATTTTATCCGAACCGTCGAGACCGACGATTAACGGAAAGCTGGTCAATTTCGCCTGCGGTTCGGGGAAGGTCTCCCCGAAGTGGTTATTGAAACGCCGGGCAATCTCCCTGGTAAACTCAAGATGGGGAAGCTGGTCTTCACCAACCGGTACTGCCTCCGCCTTATACAATAAAATGTCAGCCGCCTGCAGCACCGGATAACCTACCAGTCCGTAATTAACGTTCTCCGGGTTCTGTTTTACTTTTTCTTTGAATGTGGGGACTCTCAGCAGCCAGCTGAGCGGAGACATCATACTGAAATAGGTATGCAGTTCCATAACCTCGGGGACATGCGATTGTACGATTATTATCGCTCGTTCCGGGTCCATTCCCGCCGCCAGCCAGTCGAGTACGATATCCCTGGTATACGGAATGATTTTTTCAGTTTCCGTCAGCGTGGTCAGAGCATGAACATCCACCACACAATATACGCATTCGTACTCTTCCTGCATGGCTACATAGTTCTGTATCGCTCCCAGGT
>CAZIYN010000113.1:5086-7380 GCA_964543495.1 uncultured Dehalococcoidales bacterium
CTCCCAGGTAGTTGCCCAGGTGCTGCCTGCCCGTGGGACGGACTCCCGAAAAAACGCGTTTCTTCATCTGTTTTTGCTTCTCCTTATGGAGAAAAGTGTAACATAACGATGGTCTGACGACAAGGCTGACTGCAGACCCGAATTGACTTTCAGGAGTATAATGTCAATATGGATTTCACCAGAGCAACCTACTATCAGGAGAGTTTCTCCAGGCACACCATGACAAAAGAAAATATCAAATCGGTATTTTTCGAGGAGTGCGAGTTTAACAACTGCAGCTATATCGATTGTAAGTTCGATGATTGCAGATTTCTAAACTGTACTTTTAACGAATGTGATTTAAGCAATATGATACCCATGAATTGCCAGTTCAGGGAAATTGAGTTCATCAAATGTAAAGCAATCGGGATTGACTGGACAAAAACCGAGAAATTAAAAGAACTGAGTTTCACGGAATGCCTGATAAACTACTCCAACTTCAGGCTGTTAAAAATACCGGAAACAAAAATTATCAAATGCGAAGCAAAAGATATCGATTTTATCGAGACCGACCTGAATAAAGGCGATTTAAAAGATACCGATTTTAAGAACAGTGTTTTTTTCAAGACCGACCTTGCCGGAGCCGATTTACGGGGAGCAACCAACTATTCTATCGATATAAACACGTGTAATTTAAAGAAGGCCCGGTTTTCACTCCCCGAGGCTTTATCTCTGCTGTACAACCTCGATATTATCGTTGAATAAGGTTTATGCTAGGCCGGTTTCTTCGCCCGCTGACCAAGCTGAAAAAGAATCATACCTATTATCAGAGAAACCGCATGAAATACCAAAGGTCCGACCATTCCGCCAAGACTGGTGAACCCCTCGGAACGCATGGCGACCGCCACGATGATATAGATTCCTCAGCCGGCGCCGGCAACTAGGAAAATTCCGCCTAATATCTTATAAGCCATAATTTTATTATCTCCAGTTTCGTAATACGTTTTAACCGATTGCTTTCATAAACAGCCACAACGCAAGTATGGCAACACCCCCGTGTACAAGGTAGCCGATAAAAGTTCCGGGACTCCAGGCTTTTTCTTTATTACGGAACACGCCCGCCATAACCATAACGATTCAGATTAAACCGAAAAGCCAGGCGGCGATTGCTCCAACCCACCACCACATATTTTCACCTCCGATAATATTTTGGTAGAAATCTAGCATAATACCGATACAGTTGCAATACTCGGCAATAAAGAGAGTTCACGTTTGACCGTAATCGAGCCTAACTGGTAATATGAGTCTGACGGGAGGCAGAATACCGGAATGATAAGAAGCTTAAACGGAAAGACCCCAAAAATAGCCGAATCGGCTTTTATCGCAGAGACGGCATATATTGTAGGCGACGTGGAGATAGGCGAAAATTCAAGCGTCTGGCCAGGAGCCGTAATAAGGGGTGATATGGGAAAGATAACTATCGGGAAGAACACCGCTATAGAGGACAACTGCGTTATTCATTCGGGGTCGCCTAAGATACCCTGGATAGAGGATATCGTTATCGGAGATAATGTCATTTTCGGACACGGAGCGCTTTCAAACGGGAAAAGGATAGGAAATAATGTTATTATCGGCATTGGCTCTATCATTCTTCACGATGTCGAAATCGGCGATTATTCGATACTTGCCGCCGGCTGCGTGGCTACTGAAAAGATGAAAATTCCGGAGAGGTCGTTCGTCGTCGGCGTACCCGGCAAGATTAAGGGAGAAATCTCGGACGACCAGCTCTGGTGGACACAGAACAGCCCTAAAATCTATTCGGATAACGCTCAGGACTTCAAAAGAGCAGGGCTCGATATCCGGGATATCAAATAGAGTTTACATCTTCTCCGGAGCGGTCATTCCCATCAGGTGAAGAGTCCTCGCCAGGACTATCTTTGCAGCTTCAACCAGTTTCAGGCGGGCTTTCGTCAGGGTTTCATCATCGGAAATCACCCGGCACTGCTTGTAAAAGCTGTGGAAAACGGTGGCAAGGTCCTGAGAATAGTAGGTGAGGTAGTGGGGTTCGAGGTTTCTGGCGGCGAGTTCGATGAGTTCCGGTAAAAGCAGCAGCTTGCGTATCAGAATCAGCTCCGGTTCGGTCTTCATCAGTGAAAGGTCTCCACCGGCGTACTTAATACCTCTCTCTTCAGCCAGTCTGAGGATACTGGAAATCCGGGCGTGCGCATACTGGACATAGTAAACAGGATTGTCCTGCGACTCTTTTTTAGCCAGCTCGAGGTCGAAGTCCATCTGGCTGTTAGCCGAGCGGGCTA
>CAZIYN010000114.1:0-7328 GCA_964543495.1 uncultured Dehalococcoidales bacterium
AACTTCAACGCGCCGGGGGGACAGGATTGGACGCAACGTGTTTGGGTCCAGCCCTGGTCCAGAAGATGGGCGCAAAACGTGCATTTCTGGGGCAGGTTCTTTTCTTCGTTCCACCAAATGGCCCCGTACGGGCAGGCCTCGATGCACAGACCGCAGTGGATGCAGTAACCGGTATCTATCTCGTATTTCTCGACTTCGTATTTATTATCTATCATATTAGTGGAAGTCTGAATCTTAATTACGCCCTGGGGACATGCCTTGGCGCAGCTGCCGCACCCGGTGCACTTGTTTTCGTCCCAGACGTGCTCGTTGCCCCGGATGCGCCGGGACGTGTGAAGCTTCTGGTCCGGGTACTGGTTTACTACGGGATGACGGAATAACGTTTTAAGCGTCACCGAAAGCCCTTTTGCTATGCCGATTCCGTATCGTTCAAACTTCAACTCTACCCCATCCAAGCTTAAATGATTTTGACATTACTAATATAAGTACCAATGTAATAACTATATTTACGGGTATCATTACCCACATCATATCTTCAGGGAGCGTAAGTATCTGTATAGCGGTGATAATCAGGTTTACTATCGCCAGAGGCGTGAGGAACTTCCAGGCTAAAGCCATCATCTGGTCTATTCTCACCCGCGGCATCGTCGCCCATATCCAGACCATGACGAACCAGACAATCAGTGCTTTGACAAGGAACCACAGCCATTCCGGCAGCAGCGGACCTCTCCACCCGCCGAGGAACAGGATGGTTATCAGGCAGGAAAACAGGAAAGCCTCGCCGTACTCGACAAGGTAGAACATGGCGAACTTCATCCCGGAATATTCCGTAAAGAAACCGGCGACAATTTCCTGGTCCGCCTCGAGCAGGTCAAAGGGACTGCGGCTGATTTCCGCCAGTCCGGCGATGAAAAATACCACGAATCCAAGCGGCTGCAGCAGGATAAACGGAATATCCTGGGCAAGTACTATGTTATTCATCGACAGAGAACCTGCCAGTATGACGACTCCCGCGATGGATACCAGTACAGGGATTTCATAGCTGACGATAGCGGCGATGACGCGCATGGCGCTGAGCATGGAATACTTGTTACTGGAGCTCCAACCTGCCATGAAACATCCGACGGTGGATATGGAACTGATGGCGACTACATAGAGGATGCCGATATTGAGGTCGACAAGCATTCCGCCATTGGTCCAGGGAATCACCGCGAAGATGGCTAATATGGGTGCCAGAGCAACGACCGGCGCCAGCCAGTAGACCGGCTTATCAACGGCGTCCGGTACGATACCTTCTTTAATAAGTATTTTCATCGCATCGGCAATAGTCTGAAACAAGCCCTGGGGGCCGGTCCGGTTAGGACCTATTCGCGACTGCATCCGCCCCATCTGCCGGCGTGCCAGTAAAATATAATACAGCACGGCGATGAGAACCACGACAAGGATTATTACCGTGAATACCAGCCAGTGCCACCAGAAACCGCCCGGCCAGTCAGGTGCCAGTGTCTGCAGGTTTCCGGCGCCGCCGTATACAGGACTTATATTTATCATTATCTGTCAACTTCTCCCAAACAGATATCAATGCTTCCGAATATTAAAATCAGGTCGGCAAGTTTCCAGCCGACTACCATTTCTTTCAGGGCCGAAAGGTTCATCAGGCTTGTAGGCCGGATGTGGCAGCGGTAGGGAGCGATTGAATTGTCCGAAACCACGTAAAAAGCCAGTTCGCCTTTCGGTGACTCGATATGCCCGTAGGCATCACCGACCGGGGGCCTGACAAGGGACGGGATATCGGCTTTAACAGGGCCGGATGGTAACTGCTGCATCGCCTGGGCGATTATCCTGAGGCTCTGCCGCATTTCTTCCACTCTTACCCGGTACCTGTCGTAGCAGTCGCCGTTCTCTCCGGTAGGGATATCGAATTCAAAACGGTCGTAAACCAGGTACGGGTCTTTTTTCCTGAGGTCCCATTCCACACCGCTGGCCCGGAGTACGGGGCCCGTAATAGCGTAATTAATCGCCGTTTCTCCATCGAGGACTCCGATACCCTTGGTGCGCGCCAGCAGGACTTCATTCAGTTTGAGGAAAGTATCGAACTCGTCGATAGCCCTGTTTATCTGTTCGACAAGTTTTTCCAGGCCCGGCAGGAACTCTTCAGGGATATCCTGGCTGATACCGCCGATTCTCATATAGTTATAGGTAAGTCTTTGACCGCTGACCATTTCAAAGAGGTCCAGGACTTTTTCTCTCTCCCTGAACATATGCATAATAGGAGTAAAGTATGCTCCCGAATCATTAAAGAACGAGCCGACTGCTATAAGGTGATTCGCCAGACGCTGCAGCTCGGCCATAATCACACGGATATATTCCGCCCGTTCCGGTACTTCTATCCCGGCGAGTTTCTCTACAGCCAGACAGTATGCCAGATTGTTACTCATAGAGGAGGTATAGTCCAGCCTGTCGGTCAGCGGAATAACTCCCGTATACGTCCGCTGCTCCGCGAGCTTCTCAACTCCCCGGTGGAGATAGCCGACAACGGGTTCGATATCGACAACTACCTCACCATCAAGGGTAAGTCTCATCCGGTACACCCCGTGGGTACTGGGGTGAACCGGTCCAAGATTCATTACAAACGGTTCGGTCCTAATAGCCATTACTTTATTCCACTATTTATAAATAGTCCTTACGCAGCGGGTGGCCCTGAAAGCCTTCCCAGAGGAAAAGTCGCTTCATATTGGGATGGCCTTCAAAACTGATTCCCATAAGGTCGTAAACCTCTCTTTCCTGGGTGTTGGCACCTTTATACAGTTCGACTATGGATGGAACCGAGAGATTTTCGCGACCATAACAGCGGGTCTTTATCACCAGACTGTGGTTGTGCACCATCGACGTCAGGTGATAGACCACATCGAAATAATCAAGGTAGTCGACAGCAGTTATACCGCTAAGGTAATTAAACTGAAAATCAGGTGAAGTTTTAAGGAAAGATATAACATCACAGAGTGATTCACTCTTTACAAGGATACCAGATTCATTCGATTCGATAACACTTTCCGGAAATTGCTGCCTGACCTTTCCAGCTACGTCATTTCCGGATAAAGCTGCCGTCATTCGTTATATAACCTTCCTAAACTGCGAAATTCTTTCTTTTAGCTATTTTTTCCTGAAGCATCTGAATTCCGTAAATCAGTCCTTCAGGACGGGGCGGACATCCGGGTACATAAACATCCACCGGGATGATATGGTTATATCCCGGTACCACGTTGTAGCCGGAGCGGAAAATACCACCGCTGATGGCGCATGAACCCATGGCGATAACCCATTTCGGCTCAGCCATCTGGTTGTAAATTCTCCTGACATTGGGTGCGTGTTTCCAGGTCAGCGTCCCGGCGGTTATCATAAGGTCCGCCTGACGAGGCGAAGCCCTGAGGATATCCATGCCGAAGCGCGTCATATCGAACCGGGGTCCCATGGCGGCGATGAACTCGAAGGCACAGCATGCCGGGAAGCAAATCGCGGTCCAGGGAGATGAACGCCTTGCCCAGTTGATAACGCTGTCTATAGTTGTTAATAACATGTTCTGGCTGACTTCTTCGTCGAGCCATTTATCGGGGTCCGGAATTATCTCCGTACTGTTTGCTTTCAGTTCTTCAATAGCCTGACCTTCAATCCGGTCTATTTCCGTATCCGAATATATATATGATTCAGGTCTGTCTATTTCCACTCAAGGACCTTCTTCCGCCAGGCGTAAACATACCCGACAATAAGGATAAAAATCATAACAAGCACCGTGACCAGGCCGACGACTCCGAGTCCTTTCAGGTCGACCGCCCACGGATACAGGAATACAATGAGAATATCGAGAGCCAGAAAAACAAGGGCATAGAAATAATACCGGAAATTAAACTGGACCCACGTCTTTCCGATTGTCTCCATGCCGCATTCGAACGTAAGGTTCTTGAGCGGGTTGGGATTGTGGGGGACTACTTTGACAAATCGGAGAATTACGGGGATTATTACCATTAAAATACTGAAACCGATTGTTACGATAAAGAACAAGCCGATATAACCATAATTAGTCAGCAACTGGTGTCCTCCAGGTTTATAACAATGGCGATTTGCAGTATATCATACTGTTTTTAAAAAAACAAGGGGTGAACGCAGTGGAATTCACCCCCCTTTTCGGGAATAAATTTTCAAAGTCCCGTTTTTTTCAGAAGATACCGGTCGGGGCGGTCTAAAAATCGGAGGAGAGATAGAAAAGGTCGTCGAGTTTATGGTCGGGGAAGGCTTTCATAGCTCCGACGATGAATTTCTGGTTAATCCGGCGCTTGCCTTCACGCACGCGGTAAACCTGACTGACCGAGATTCCCATCGCCATAGCAAGCTCTGTCAGGTTGTTGTAGTGACTCTGGCTGAGCTCAAATACTTTCGTTCGTACTATCAAGTCATACCCCAAATATGACTAATGGCATAATTATAGCCAGCAAAATGACAGATGTCAATCTATTCAGGTTATGATTTGGTTATGAAAATGTTTAATTTGGCGTAACAAGTGACACTATTATAACGGAAATTTGAAACGGTTGTTACATTCTTGATTATTGAAAAATGTAATAGTATAGTTCTTACATAGAGTCAAGGGTGATTGAGAGCTGGAGGATTCCGGATATGGGTGACGGCGAAAAATCAAATAATATTAAGGTTGTTCCGGAAGTCCGGTCCTTACTGGACAGACTGCGTCTGTATTTCACCGAGCAGGATATAGAAATATATCTTGTGGGCGGTTTTATCCGGGACATGCTGCTGGGAAGGGCTACGGCGGATATAGATTTCTGTGTCCCGATAAGCGGTCTGGAGGCTGCTTCCGGCGTGGCCGGTATCCTGGGCGGCAAATATATCCCGCTGGATGAGGAGAACGGCACCGGCAGGGTGGTAATCACCGGCGGGAAGAGACCGGCACCGGAGAACCCGGTACTGGATTTCTCCACCATGCAGGGGAGTATCGAGGAGGACCTGGCGCGCCGTGATTTCACGATAGATGCCATGGCGATAAATCTCCGGGAGTCCGGAGAGATACTGTCTGGGGTTGTTATCGACCCGTTCGGGGGAAAGGAAGACCTGAAAAAGAGAGTAATCAGGGCGGTAAGCGCTGATACCTTCAGGTCGGACGCGGCGCGGCTGCTGAGGGCAGTCCGTCTGGCCGCGGAGCTTGAATTCACCATAGATGAAAAAACAGACAGGTTAATCAGGGAAAGCGCCGGGCTGATAACCGGAGTTGCCGGTGAGCGGGTAAGAGAAGAACTTATAAAGTTACTATCTGTGAAAAATGCGGGAAAGTACGTGATGTACCTGGACAAACCGGGACTGCTGGCAGGACTGATTCCCGAGCTGGAAAATGCTAGGGGCGTACAACAGCCACCCGAGCATAACTGGGACGTTTTTACGCACACGCTCAGAACGGTATCGGCGGTGGACTTCGTGCTGGGGGAAGGAGACTGGGAGTATGCCGATGAAAAGGTGGCTGCGGCTATCCCGCGGCGACCGGAGCTCGACGAACATTTTAACAAAGAAGTCAGCAGCGGCAGCAACAGGAAATCGATGCTGAGGATGGCGGCGCTTCTCCATGATATAGGCAAACCGGATACGAAAGCTTTCGATAACGGAAGGATGCGTTTCCTGGGGCACGGTAAAGAGGGTGCCGCCGTGATTCCGGCGATTCTGGAAAGACTGAGATTCAGCTCCAGGGAAATAAGCCTGGTGGTCACGGAAGCAGAGCACCACATGAGACCCACCCAGATGAGCCAGGAAGGACTGCCCACGGACAGGGCGATTTACCGCTATTTCCGCGATACGGGGGAAACGGGTCTGGATATACTGTTTCTGAGCCTGGCAGACCACCTGGCGACGAGAGGCCCGGCGCTTATTTACGAGAACTGGGTGGAGCATACCGGGCTGGTAGAGTACGTGATAGGAAAACATTTCGAGCAAAAAAATATCGTCAAACCACCCAAATTAGTGGACGGATATGATATAATGAATATCTTTGGAGTAGGTCCCGGTCCTGAAGTAGGTGAGTTGCTGGAGGCGGTGCGGGAAGCGCAGGCATCGGGAGATATCAAATCCAGAGATGAAGCAACCGAGTTTATTAAGAAATACCTTGCTTCGTCACGTCACGGTAAATCTGAAAACAGTAGAAGAGAGAAGAAGCAGTAATCATAATACACTTCAATACCTGATATGAGTAGAAGAAATTCGCTAGTTTTTCTGGCAGTACTGATAATTTTCATCCTCGCCGCACTGGTCGTCTTCCCGGTGGAGAAAGGAGCAATCGGAGGGAAAGATGTGAGGTTGGGGCTCGACCTCCAGGGGGGCGTCCATATCGTCTATCAGGCCGACCTGAGCGCGATTGAGTCCGGCGGTGAAAACGAGGCTGTAGACGGGGCGGTTGCGATACTGCAGAACCGCGTCAATCCTCTGGGTGTGACCGAGCCGGTTATTCAGAAACTTGGAAGTGACCGGATACTGGTCGAACTGCCCGGACTCAGCATTTCGGATACCGAAAAAGAAAGGCTGGCGCGGGTAGATATACTCCAGTTCGGCGAACTGACCACCGATAATTCCACGGCCAAATGGACAGCCTATTATTATGACCGGGCTACCGGAATGCTTACGGAAGGCAAGTGGAAACCGGCGACAGCTATAATCGAGGGTGAGGAAAAAGAGCTGACCAGCCGATATTTCAAGAGCAACACCCAGGTGGGCAGGAATAATATGGGCCAGCTCGAACTGCACTTCGAATGGAACAACGAGGGCAGTGCCCTGTCCAAGGAGATAACCACCAGACTTATTGACCAGCCGATGGCTATCTTCGACGGCGAAAATCCCTTGCTCGGCGAAGACGGAAGGCTGATTGCTCCGTATATCCAGTCGACGATAACCGACAGGGGGGTCATCACGGGACTGAGCCTGAATGATGCCACACTGCTTTCCCAGCAGTTGAATTTCGGCCGTCTGCCGGTGCCCCTTAAAATAATCGAGGACGAGGAAGTATCGCCGATACTCGGTGAACAGTTCGTTTATATGAGCGTACTCGCCGGACTGATTGGAATCGCCGTGGTAATGGTTTTCATGATTCTCTATTACCGCATATCAGGTATCCTTGCCAGTATCGCTCTTATTTTCTACGGAACCATAGTAATAGCGTTATTCAAGCTTATACCTGTAACCCTGACACTCGCCGGTCTGGGCGGATTTATTCTCTCCATAGGTATGGCGGTAGATGCCAACGTACTGATTTTCGAGAGAATGAAAGAGGAGTTCAGGAG
>CAZIYN010000115.1:0-7326 GCA_964543495.1 uncultured Dehalococcoidales bacterium
AAGAAGAGGGATATAGACTGTCCTGTTATAGAGGTCGGCTGTATGGGTCACTGCTATGCCGAACCCCTGGTAATCGTGGGGAAGCCCGGAAATCCGCCGATATGTTACGGCAAGGTCACCGAAGTTATTGCGGAAAGACTGGTAAGAGACTACCTGCTCGGTGATGACCCCTGCCTGGATGCCGTCCTCGGTGCTCTTGAACCGAACGACCTTATTCCCAGCTTTCAAGACTTTCCGAGGGCGGAGTACGAGCAGAAGATAATACTTAAAAACTGCGGGCACCTCGACCCGGAAGATATCGACCACTATATCAGCGGAGGTGGTTATACTGCACTGGCGAAGGCATTAAAATCAGCTCCGGAGGAAATTATAAATGAAATCGATAAATCGGGGCTGAGGGGCAGGGGAGGCGCCGGGTTTCCAACAGGGCGGAAGTGGAAGATATGCCGTGATGCTCCGGGTAAGACTAAATACGTGGTCTGTAACGCCGATGAAGGCGACCCCGGTGCTTTTATGGACAGAGTAATACTGGAAAGCGACCCCCATTCTGTAATCGAGGGAATGGTAATCGCCGCTTACGCAATCGGCTCCGGGCATGGCTACATCTATGTCCGCGCCGAGTACCCGCTGGCGGTCCACCGGGTGGAAATTGCCCTGAAACAGGCGAAAAAAATGGGACTGCTCGGGAAAAATATCCTGGGAAGCGGTTTCAGTTTCGATATAGAGCTTTTCCAGGGTTCCGGAGCTTTCGTATGCGGTGAGGAAACGGCACTAATCGCTTCGCTGGAGGGAAATGCCGGTATGCCCCGTCACCGTCCTCCTTATCCGCCGGAGAATGGGCTGTTCGGAAAGCCGACCCTGGTTAATAATGTAAAAACACTGGCGAATATCCGCCATATCATAGATAAAGGAGCCGACTGGTTTTCAGGAATCGGTACCGGGGAAAGTAAGGGCACGGCCGTGTTCGCCCTGGCGGGAAAGATAGTCAATACCGGTCTGATAGAAGTGCCGATGGGTACCACTCTCCGACAGGTTATCTATGATGTCGGAAGCGGTATCCCCGAGGGTAAAAAATTCAAGGCGGTGCAAATCGGCGGTCCTTCGGGCGGCTGCCTACCGGAATCTGCCCTCGATTTGCCAATCGATTTCGACTCGCTGAAAGAAGCCGGGGCAATGATGGGTTCCGGCGGAATGGTAGTGCTGGACGAAGACGACTGCATGGTGGAAATAGCCCGCTTTTTCCTCGAGTTCACCCAGAAGGAGTCTTGCGGCAAGTGCACGATGTGCCGGCTCGGTACCAGGCAGATGCTGGAACTGCTGGACGACTTTACCTGCGGACAGGGCGATATTGCCGACCTGGATATGCTCCTGGCTCTTGCCGAAGACGTTAAAGCCGGGTCGCTCTGCGGACTGGGCAGGACGGCGCCCAACCCGGTAATAAGCACGATACGCTATTTCAGGGAAGAATATGAATCGCATATCCTTGAAGGCCGCTGCCCGGCGTTGATGTGCCTGCCTCTGATAGCTTTCTATATCCTGCGGGATAAATGCGAACGCTCCTGTGACGCCTGCATCGGTACCTGCACCGTGGAAGCGATAGCACCCGATAAAACACGTATCAAGGTAATCGACCAGGAGAAGTGCGTCAAGTGCGGCACCTGCGTAACGAGCTGCCCGGTTCAATATAATGCCATAGTGAAACTATCGCCTCCGAGCGAAGTTCCGGCTACACCGAAATGAAAAAAGTTAGTATAAAAATCGACGGTATAGAAGTAACGGCACCCGAAGGGACGAGCCTCCTCCGGGCGGCGCTGGACAACGATATCTATATACCCAACCTCTGCTCGATGAAGAATAAGCCGGAACCTTCGGCATCCTGCCGCCTGTGTTTCGTGGAAATCGAGGGCAATAACCGGCCGGTTACTGCCTGCACCGAATCCGTCAGTGAAGGTATGGTGGTGGACACAAAAGGAGAGGAAGCCAGGCGACTCGCCACCGCAGCCTACGACCTGCTTATGGCGAGCCACCCGGTCGACTGTGCCAACTGCCTGGCAAACGGCAACTGCGAACTGCAGGATATCGCCAAACACCTGCATGTTTCTCTCAAGCCGAAACGCTTCAGGAAGCTGCTGCATGAATATCCCATAGACGACAGCCAGGAGAATATTACCTATGACCCCAACAAGTGCGTCCTGTGTGGCAGGTGCATCTGGCAGTGCCGTGAAAGCGGGGTGGGGGTACTCGGCTTCTCCCGCAGGGGTTTCGAGAGAACGGCAACCACCTTTAACGATGAACCTCTGGGTGAGACCCTTTGCAGCGGTGAGGGAGACTGCGTGGAAGTTTGCCCCTCGGGAGCTTTCACGTTCGAACAGGGGAAAAAGAAACAGGGATAGTCACTGTTTCCCTCCATTGCTTCAAATTGATTTATCATCTATAATAAGTCCCTCATGTCTGAAATCGGACGTCGTATTATCGTCAACGGTCCCACCTGCTCCGGCAAGACCACTCTGGCAGCTAATATAGCGCAAAAGATTAACATTCCTCATATAGAGATAGATGCCATATACTGGAAACCGGACTGGGAGGAAACGCCTGTCGAAGAATTACGCGCTGTAATAATGGCGGCTATCGAGAAAAATCCCGGTGGCTGGGTAATCGACGGCAATTACAGCAGGACACGTGACCTTACTCTTCCCCTGGCTGATACGGTAATATGGCTGCAGTTCCCTTTCAAGGTGGTTTTCTGGCGGCTTTTAAAGAGGACAATCGCCCGTTGTATTGACAAAAAACCTCTCTGGGGAACTAACTATGAAACCTGGCGGCAGGCTTTTTTCAGTCGGGACTCTCTTTTACTTTATCTTATAACCCACTGGAAGAAATACCGGAGAATCGGGCAGATAATCGATAGTATTCCTCACAATGCTTCCGTTATCCGGTTACGCTCATCACGTGAAGTGGCCGAGTTCCTCGCCGGTATCGAGCGGATAACGGAATAAACTGTCCGAAAATACCATTTGACCGATAACCCGATTATGGTTAAACTTGTATTTCACCGATAGTATCTCGCGGAGAGGAGACAGAAAATGGCTGTTGAAAAACGCCAGCTCGGGAATACGGGTATTGAAATTACGCCGATAGGCCTGGGGTGCTGGCAGTTCGGCGGGAGCGGTCCGATGAATAAGATGGTCTGGAAATCGCTGCCGCAGAGTGATGTGGATGGCATCGTAGAGACCTCTCTTGAGGGCGGTATCAGCTGGTTCGATACCGCGGAAGCATACGGAGGAGGCCATTCCGAGGCAGCCCTGTCAGCTGCTCTGACCAAAGCCGGTAAAGCAAACGGCAATGTCGTGGTTGCCACCAAGTGGAGACCGATGATGAGGACCGCGAGGAATATACCCAAAACAATCGGCGACCGTATCAGGTATCTCTCGCCTTTTGACATCGACCTCTATCAGGTACATATGCCCTATTCGATATCGTCGGTTGAAGCGCAGATGGATGCTATGGCTGCCCTGGTGAATGAAGGTAGAATCCGTTCTGTGGGAGTCAGCAACTTCTCAGCCGGAAAGATGCGCCGTGCTCATGCCGCCCTTGCCAGGCACGGGATACCACTGGCATCCAACCAGGTCCGCTTCAACCTGACGGCGAGAAACAAGGAAAAGGAAGGTGTACTGGACGCTGCGAAGGAACTGAATGTGACCATTATTGCTTATTCGCCCCTGGGCCAGGGACTGCTGACGGGTAAATTCCACAAGAACCCGGAAACAGTAGATAGACTGCCTCTGATGAGGAGGTTTACAACACGGCGGATGCTTGAGAAAAGCCGGAACCTGGTGAGATACCTGGAAGATATCGCTGCTTCATACAGCCGTACCGCTTCCGAGGCTGCTCTGAGCTGGGTTATTAATTATATGGGCGAAACCATAGTGGCGATACCGGGAGCCAGCAAACCGGAACATGTACGGCAGAATGTCAACGCTATGGCATTAAAACTTACGAAGGATGAGATGAGAAAGCTCGATGAGCTTTCTCGTGAGATTACAAGGTAAAGGAGGTCTTAAAATGGGAGTTGAAAAAGAGGGTGAAAAATACAGGTGCAATATCTGCGGTAACGAGGTGGTGGTAACGAAAGTCGGCGGCGGAACACTTGTCTGCTGCGGTGAGGATATGGAGAAAACAGGGTAGAGGAGAACAGATGGATTTATTAGAAGGAATCGAGTCCCGGAGGAGCTGCCGGGCTTATAAATCCGACCCGGTCCCGGAGGAAATCATAAGGAAAATACTGGAAACGGCTAAATGGACGCCATCTTTCAGCGACAGCCAGACGTGGGAGGTTGCCGTGGTAGCCGGCAGGAAAAGGGATGAACTCGTGGAGATGATTTCCGGGCTGGTCGAGAAAGGGACGCGACCCGGCCCTGACATACCCATGCAGCCGGACTGGCCGACCGAAGTCGCTCAGAGGATGAAAGAACACCACGCCCATCATGCCGCTTATCTGGAGGCTAAAAGGGGTGATGAAGAGCAGAGACCGAGGAGGCGTATGTCAGATTTCTACGGCGCGCCCTGCGCGGTATTCCTCTTTATAGACGGGTCCCTGAATGAATGGTCGGTCTTCGATGCCGGGGCTTTCGCCCAGAGCCTTTGTCTGGCGGCACACTATTTCGGAATCGGCAGCTGCCTCCAGGCGATGATGGCCCTCTACCCGGATGAAATCAAGAAGTTCCTCGGAATTCCGGAATCAAAGAAGCTTGTCCTGGGAATATCTCTCGGTTATCCCGATACGGAATCGCCGGAATACGGGTACAGGAGCGAGAGAATAGACCTCGGCAATTTCGTTAGCTGGCATACCGGCTGAACGAAGTTTTAAGGGAGGGGAGGTTATTCAAGAAGGGTTTGCGTATCCCATTGTGATATAATTGGTGGGAGGTCGGTTATGCGTGAGGCACTTCTCTATGAAAAGCTGCCCGATTCCAGAGTCCAGTGTCATACCTGCCAGTGGAACTGCAAGATAGGGGCCGACAAGTACGGCGCCTGCGGCATGTACCGCAACAGCAGCGGTACTCTGGAAGACCTGAATTACGCGCTCGTATCTTCGGCGGCTACCGACCCGATTGAAAAGAAACCGCTCTTCCATTTCTACCCCGGAACCAGCGTATTCTCACTGGGCAGCCTGGGCTGTAATTTTCACTGCCGGCACTGTCAGAACTGGCAGATTTCCACTGCCGATATCAATACGGCACAGCGCGCCTGCCAGGAGATTCTTCCCGAAATTGCCGTGGAAGTCGCCAAACGACAAGGATGCCAGGGGATTGCCTGGACGTATAACGAGCCGGGTATCTGGTTCGATTACACCCTCGATTCGGCAAAGCTTGCCAAAGAGAACGGTCTCTATACCGTGTATGTTACCAACGGATATTCCACAGAGCAGGCGCTGGATACGATAGGTCCCTACCTGGATGCGTGGAGGGTGGATATAAAGGGTTTCTCCGATTCTTTATACCGTCAGCTTTCCGGCGTGCCCAACTGGGAGAGGATACTCGAAGTTACGATACGGGCGAAAAAGAAGTGGAATATGCATGTCGAGGCGGTTACGAATATCATACCCGCGATGAACGATGACGACACTCAGCTTGAAGGCATCGCCGGTTGGATAGCAAACGAGCTGGGCGAGCTGACACCGTGGCATGTTACCAGGTTTCATCCCCAGCACCGTATGACGGATGTTCCGCCTACTCCGATATCCACCCTTGAACGAGCCTGCGAAATAGGAAAGAAAGCGGGACTTAAATTTATCTATACGGGTAATGTCCCCGGACATGACAGTGAAAGCACGGTCTGCTATTCCTGCGGCAGTCTCAACGTGGAAAGGTACGGCTACCGGACCAGTGTGGTGGGCCTTAACGGTTCGAAATGCAGTTCCTGCGGCGCCGACCTGAATTTCAGGAACGCCGGTTAAAGGAGGTTAAAATGGTTAGAGATGCATTTGTAGCCGGGCGGTTCTATCCGGGTTCACCGGAAGAACTCAGGGCAATGATAAAAGAAATGGTTGACGAGGAAGCGGTCAAAGAGAAGGCAATAGGAGTCGTCCTCCCTCATGCCGGCTATATTTATTCGGGACCTGTCGTAGGAGAAACTCTTTCCCGGGTGCAGTTGACGGATACGGTGGTAATCATGGGACCCAGCCACACCGGCTTCGGCAAACCTCAGAGCATCATGACGGAAGGGGTCTGGAAAACACCGCTGGGTGATGTGGAGATAGATTCGGCACTGGCAAAGGAAATAATGAGTGCTTCGAAGTACCTGGAGTCGGACGACCGCGCTCATCATTATGAACATTCCGTAGAAGTCCAGCTCCCTTTCCTGCAGTACCTTAAACCCGGTATAAAATTCGTTCCCATAGTCCTCAGTTATGCTAACGGAGATATTTATAAGGACATCGGAAGGGCGATGGCTGCGGCAATCGGGGAATCGGGCAGGGAAGTGCTCATCATCGCCTCCAGCGATATGAACCATAATGAGGACCAGGATACAACCGAGAAAAAAGACGATATGGCGATAGAAGCCATGCTTGAACTCGACGAGGACAGTCTTATCAGGCAGGTCAGAGAATTTAACATAACAATGTGCGGTTACGCGACGGCGGTAAGCCTAATGACAGCAGCAAAGGAGATGGGAGTAAAAGGAGCGGAGCTTGTCAGGCACACGACCAGCGGAGAGGTTACCGGCGATTTCGAAGACGTGGTGGGCTATGCCGGGATTATTTTCTGGCCTGAAGGAGAGAAATCCAGCGGAGCCGGAGAAAGCGCCGATACCGAGATGTCACCTATAGTAAAGCTAGCAAAAGAGACGGTGGAAAGCTACGTGACAGAAGGGACCATCCCCGAGCCTCCCGAAAACCCGACTCCCGAGATGAAGGAACGGGCGGGGGTCTTTGTTTCCATTTATAAAAGCGGTGAACTGCGGGGCTGTATCGGTACCTTCGAACCGGCTACCGATAGCATCGCACAGGAAATTATCAGCAATGCCGTCTCATCGGCTACCAGAGACCCACGCTTTCACGCGATAATGCCGGATGAACTTGAGGACCTCGAGTACAGCGTGGACGTTCTAACTTCACCCGAACCTGTGGAAAGCCAGGATGAGCTGGACGCTAAAAAATACGGAGTAATCGTCCAGGCAGGTTACAGGCGTGGACTGCTGCTTCCCGACCTCGAAGGCGTAGATACCGTCGAGGAACAGATAGCCATCTGCCGCCAGAAAGGCGGCATCCGCTCCGACGAACCCGTCCAACTCTATCGGTTCGAGGTGAAGAGGTATAAGTAAGGG
>CAZIYN010000116.1:0-7310 GCA_964543495.1 uncultured Dehalococcoidales bacterium
ATCAGTGAGGCGCTGAGTGAATACTCGTACCAGCGGGCGTAGTTTATACCCTTTCTCAGATTTTTTACGTACCAGCCGAAAACACCGGGCGAAATAATGGTGAAGTGGGCAATAGCCGAAAGAAGAAGGAACAGAGCGACCATACCCCCGAAGGGCAGATTAACGACCGTTTCCGTAACCGGTCCCAGCTTGCCCGTTTCCGGTATATAACTCAGGAAAGAGGTTGTAACAGGGAGAGAGAAATCATTACTGAGAAGAAAAACAATTACCGCCTGTGCCAGGTGAAGGCAGCCCATAATCCCGTTATAAAGGCGCAGCTTTCTATACTCGGGTTCATAACTCATCAATTCCTCCTTTGCCTGCTCACTGACCGTGAGCGTGCTCCGCAGTTTCTCAGCAACCCGGCTCTCCGGGATGCCCGCAGCAGTTCTGCCTCTTTACTATCTTGATGAGGTTATTGCGGAAAACGAGGTACAGCTTTTTATAAAGAGGCATCGGTGCCGACATATTCGTGAAAAAAGCTCTCATAGCTGGCATTGTCCACAGTCCGTCCTTTTTAAAGTGCTGTAATGATAATTAAAAACGGTTACTTTGTCAATTGTGGTAGAATGGGTGCTACAGGATGGGGAGATAGGGATGTATAGAACAGAGCGGATAGCGGAAAAAGTGGGCGAGCTGTTCGACGTTTTCGGAGTAAGCAGACGGGCAGACGGGAGTTTCATTCTGGTCCTGGGGCTGGAATCTACTCCGGAGAGGAACCTGGATGATTTCGGTCATTCAGAGAGTGGTTTCCATATGTACGGTTATGAGAAATATATCGCCCCCAAATTAGAAATGCTTCTGTATTTCATCCATTCCAATGGTTTTTCCGCGGAACCGGTGGGCCGGCTCGGCTATCCGCTGAGGGGTGAGATAAACCTGAAGGAGCTGGCAATCCGGACCGGAATCGGCAGCAGGGGAAAGAATACGGTAGTGCTGCATCCCGAGTATGGGCCCCGCCTCCGTTTTGCAGGCGTCCTGACAGACGCTCCCCTGAGAAAGCTGGCGCGAGAGGAACTGGAAGATGAAGGAGCCCCGGTGTGTGACCGGTGCTCGATATGTATAGACGAGTGTCCCGCTAATGTGCTCGAACCCTACAGGATGACCGACCCTACCGCCTGTCTTTCCAATATTACGCCTAAGACCGACGAAGGCAGGTCTGTTCTCTGTGACATCTGCCTGAAACGCTGCCCGGCGTAATTTCAGAATCCGGTATTATCACGCCTAAACCCGATATATGGTTGAAACTTAGTAAATCATTATTAACTTACTTGATAATTAGATTGACATATTTCTTAAAAAAAGTTATAATGGGTATATATATCGAGGTAGAGAGATGGCGGGGAAGGACTATTACAGCGTTTTAGGCGTAAAAAAGGATGCCAGCGAACAGGAAATCAAGAAGGCATACCGGAAGCTGGCGCGCCAGTATCACCCCGATGTTAATCCCGGTGATAAGGCTGCCGAGGCCAAGTTCAAGGAAATTAACGAGGCGTACGAAGTACTTTCAGACAAGGAAGACAGGAAAAAGTACGATAAGTATGGCGACCAGTGGAAATATGCCGACCAGTTTGAAAAAGCCGGCGCCCAGCAGACCTTTTACAGGGATTTCAGCGGCGGCAGAGGACAGACTTACAGTTTCGAAGAAGGCGACCTGGAGAGCATATTCGGCGACCTGGGCAGTATTTTCGGTGGCAGGACAGGCACGTTCGGTCGGAGGTCGCGCTCCAGCCGCGGCAGGGATATAGAGTATCCGGTAGAGGTAACCCTCGAAGAAGCATTTCACGGCACGAAGCGCGTCCTTAGTATGGAAAATCCGCAGGTGTGCGCAAGCTGTAACGGGACCGGGATGATTCAAAACGTCCCGTGCGCTATCTGCAGAGGCTCCGGAATGGTAGCCGGAACGAAGCAGATTGAGGTTAAGATACCTGCCGGTGTAAAGGACGGCTCGCGGGTGCGTATCGCCGGTAAGGGCGGGCCGGGTTATGCCGGCGGAGCAAGCGGCGACCTTTTCCTGGTAACTTCCATGAGACCTGATCGTCGTTTTGAGAGAAAAGGAAACGACCTGAATACGGAGGTCGAGGTGCCTCTGACCGTGGCGATGCTCGGCGGAGAAGTACAGGTACCGACGCTCAAGGGAAAACTTGCCCTTAAAATCCCCGCGGAAACCCAGAACGGCCGCGTATTCCGCCTGAAAGGGCAGGGAATGCCTCAACTCGGGAAATCGACTAAAGGTGACCTTCTGGCGAAGGTGAAGGTAGTTTTACCTACCAGGCTCGGTAAAGAGGAAAAGGAATTGTTCGAGAAACTCGATAAGTTACGTTCAGGCGAAACGGAGAGGTGATGCATGAATCCAACCGATGATGAGCCGCGTTACGTTATAAGCATAGCCGCGAGAATGCTCGGTGTGGAGACATATACCTTGCGGTACTATGAAAAGATTGGCATAATAGAGCCGTCCCGGAGCAGAGGTAACATACGTCTCTATTCGGACAGAGATATTACCAGGTTAAAGCAGATGAAAACGCTCATGGAAGACCTGGGAATAACGCTTGCCGGAGCGGAGGTTATCCTGCGTATGGCGCAGCGCATGGCCGAACTCCAGGACCATGTAAGAGTACTGGAATCGGAAGTCAATCGCCTGAAATCAAGTCAAAAAGAGAAATAACCTGCTGTAAAATCGGGAATCAGGAAAAGGAACCGGAGCCGGACTATTGTTTGATATAGAGCGTTTCCTAGAGGAAAAAATGAACCCGGTATTCAGAGCGCATTACGCGCTCTGGGTCTACTGGTGGCCTCTATGGAGGAGTTTCACGGGGCGCAGCATTTTACGGAAGTGGGACGAATGTAACCTTGTGAAGGAAGGACACACTTTCCTCGATTTCGGCTGTGGTACCGGGGATTTTACCATTCCCGCGGCAAAGAAAGTGAAGACACAGGGAAAGGTGTATGCTCTCGATTATTTCAGCCGCCAGCTTGAAATAGTTAATAACAGGTCAGAAAAGTCCGGGCTGACAAATGTGGAGACAATCCATTCCAGCGGCGAGACAGGCCTTCCAGACGAGTCCGTGGACACAGTATGGATGTGCGATGTACTTCATGAAATCAAGGAAAGGCGGACCGTACTGGAAGAGATATACAGGGTACTGAAAAAGGACGGAATTCTGGCGATACATGACGGTATGGGAGAGAAGTCGCTCGAATTTACCACAGGCCTGTTTACTCCCGTTGAAATGGATAATAAGTTCCTCAGGTTTACCAAAATACATTGAACTGGAGGGCAATTGGAAGAAGCGCAAATTAAACGAGGTAAGAAACGGGGAGATTGGCGTTTCTATGCGATTAGCGGAATAAGCATCATATTTATGTTGTGTCTGCTTGGCGCTACTATTTATTTCCGTGAGGAAATACGCCATCTGGGGGCATATGGATATCTGGGAGTATTTATTGTAGGTGTTTTATGCGGAATCAGTATTATTCCGGCTCCGACGCTAGTAATGGTATTTACACTGGGGGCGGTGCTGAATCCGTGGATTGTAGGGCTTATTGCGGGTTTTGGAGGAGGAATCGGGGGAATAACCGTATACCTGACCGGTGCGGGCGTAGAGTCGATATGGTCGAAATTCAGAGCCAGGGGAAAGGCGTATGAAAACGAGCCGGGACAGGCGTACGATATAGTGCATCCCGTGGAGTCACAATTCTGGTTAAAAGGAGAAGTTTTTTACAATAAAGTCGTTAAATGGGTAGGTGGAAAGGGAGGAGCCTGGACGCTGTTTATTTCTTCAGCAATGATAATAAGTCCGTTCTACTTCGCCGGGCTGGCGGCAGGTTCGATGAGAATGGGCCTGATGAAATTCTTCCTTATCAGCTGGGCCGGTAAAACGATAAGGTACATGATAATAGCATATGCCGGTTTTTTGGGGCTGGATGTGCTTTTAAACTGGATTGGTGGATAAAATGGTTGAGCAACCAGCGGTTGAAGAGGAAGCCAGGAAACTCGCCGAGCAGCTTTTTCAGGAAGACGCCGGTAAGAGAGAGAAGTTTGCGGAAAAGCTCCTTGATATCTATGACAGAGCAAAGGATAAAGACTTTCTGCTGATTCATAATCCCGGCGGCTGGGGGACGACTCATATTGAAAACCTGCTGCAGTGGGAGAGGAGCATAGTGGAAGGAGTTAACGCAACGATAGAAAAACTCGGGTATTCCCGCGAACTTATCCAGTATTTCCGCTCAAACGGCGGGTACAGGGAGATTATGAGGGACATCAGGGAACAGATGCGATTCTTCTCAAATAAGGCGAAGGTAATGGCGGCGTTTCTCAACTTTCTTACACAGCATATCAACGAACTGAGAATTATTATGATTGGAGTGAGCCAGGGGGCTGCCTTCAGCAATGCGGTCACGCAGGAGCTGAACGGCTGTGAACGCCTTTATGATATAGAACTAGGCATGCCTTTCCCGTATAAGTCCAGAAGAGTAATCACGGAAAGGACACTTGCTCTGGACAGCAACGGGCTGATGCCGGACTCGCTTATGGAATGGGACGTTCCGGTAATATTGAGAACATATCTTACGGCGCCGTTTCGCTGGATTAAGAACCGGCTTCAGGGTAAAAAGATAAAATTCTCTTATTGTATAAATGTTCCCGGTCATGATTATAACTGGGACTATCCGGAAGTACAGAGTCAGGTGGAAGATTTTCTGACTGCTAACTTCGGGAACAACAGTAATGTGGAGGTGGATGCAAAATGAGGCAGGACAGATTTACAGAACAGGCACAGGAAGCGATGGCTATTTCTCAGGAAATAGTCCAGCAATACAAGCATAACCAGTGGGATGTGGAACATATCCTCCTGGCCCTGCTACGTCAGGAGAGAGGGCTGGTAGGCGAGATACTGAGCGACCTTGGAGTTGACGTGGATACCGTGAGAGGGCAGGTGGAAGGAGTCCTGGAGGGTTTCCCCAAGGTGACTTACCAGGCCGGGCAGATTTATGCCACACCGCGGGTCGGCGAGCTATTCAAGAGGGCCGATGACGAAGCCAGCCGTCTGAAGGACGAGTATATCGGCACGGAGCATTTACTGATTGCCATCACCGACGAAGAAAAAGGCAGAGCTGCCGAAATTCTGAAGCAATACGGGGTAGACCAGGAGAAGGTCTATAAAGCTCTGGAGAAACTCCGCGGCGGGCACCGGGTTACGGATGCACGGGCCGAGAGCAAGTACCGTTCCCTGGAGAAGTACGGGCGCGACCTTACCGAACTGGCAAGGCAGGGCAAACTCGACCCCGTTATCGGCAGGGAAGACGAGATAAAGCGGGTAATGCAGGTACTTACCCGGAGGACCAAGAATAACCCGGTAATCGTCGGCGATGCCGGTGTGGGTAAAACCGCCATCGCTGAAGGACTGGCGCAGAAAATAGCCGCCGATGACGTACCCGATTCGCTGAAAGGACGGAGGGTAATCGCCCTGGATATGGGAGCCCTAGTAGCGGGAAGTAAGTTCCGCGGAGAGTTCGAGGAGCGTCTGAAAGCGGTTATGGATGAAGTCCGCGGTGCACAAGGAGAGGTGATACTGTTCATCGACGAGATTCATACGATGGTGGGTGCCGGTGCCGCCGAAGGAGCGATAGATGCCAGCAATATGCTGAAACCGGCGCTGGCGCACGGCGAGTTGCAGTGTGTCGGGGCTACGACTGTCGACGAGTACCGTAAGTTTATCGAGAAAGACAAAGCCCTGGAGAGGCGGCTTCAGCCTGTTTTCCTGGGAGAGCCGACTATCGAGTCTACAATCGAGATGCTCCACGGTCTGCGTCCGAGGTATGAAGTCCATCACAAGATAAAGATAAGCGATGAAGCGCTTGAAGCGGCGGCACGTTTGAGCCAGCGCTATATATCGGACAGGCAGTTGCCGGATAAGGCAATCGATTTAATCGATGAGGCGGCAAGCAAGCTGCGTATCGATTCCGAGAGCGCCCCGCCGGAGGTAAAATCGCTCGAACAGCAACTTAAACAACTGACCAATGAAGAAGACGCGGCTTCACAGAGACAGGAGTATGAACGTGCCGCTCAGTTAAAATCAGATAGAATCCGGCTCGAAGAGGAATATAATCAGGCGAAGAGCAACTGGCTGGAGCAGGAGAAAATCGCTGAAATCGTCGGCGAGGAAGATATTGCCAGGCTGATTTCAAACTGGACGGGCATCCCGGTATCCCAGATGCTAGAGGGTGAAGCCGAAAAACTTCTCCATATGGAAGACCGGATTCACGAAAGGCTAATAAACCAGGAAGAGGCGGTCACCGCTGTCAGCGAGGCTATACGCCGGAGCCGGGCAGGACTTAAAGACCCGAAACGCCCCATAGGCAGCTTCATGTTCCTCGGTCCTACCGGGGTGGGTAAGACTGAGCTTGTCCGCGCCCTGGCGCAGTTCCTTTTCGATGACGAGGACGCCATGGTACGTCTGGATATGTCCGAATACCAGGAAAGACATACCGTGTCACGTCTAATCGGAGCTCCTCCGGGATATATCGGTTATGAAGAGGGCGGACAGCTAACGGAAGCGGTAAGGAGACGACCGTATCGCGTAATCCTGCTGGACGAGGTAGAAAAGGCTCATCCCGAGGTATTCAACAGTCTGCTCCAGTTGATGGATGACGGCAGACTCACCGACGGGCACGGGCGGACGGTGGACTTTAAGAATACCGTTATAATAATGACCAGCAATACCGGAGTCGAGCTTATCAAGCGTGATACCAGTTTCGGTTTCGCACCTCAGAAAAGCACTGACAAGACGCAGAAACAGAGCTACGAGGATATGAAAGAAAAGGTTATGGAAGAGGTTAAGAAGACCTTCCGTCCCGAGTTCCTCAACCGGCTGGACGAGATAATCGTATTCCACGAGCTAAATGAAGAGCAGCTCAGGAAAATAGTCGACCTGATGGTGAAGGACCTGGAGAACCGGCTTGCAGAACGCAAGCTGAAACTGGAGATGACCGAAAACGCCAAGACCTGGATTGCCAAAGCCGGTTTCGACCCCGTTTACGGCGCGAGACCGCTGCGACGGGCCGTGGAGCGCTACGTGGAGAACCCGCTTTCCACGAAGGTGTTGAAAGGCGAGTTCAAAGAAGGCGACCATATAATCGTCGACATCGCCGACGACGAGCTGGTTTTTGCCGCCGGGGTGGCGGAAGCGGTCACTTCATAGTATAATGTAGTTTCGGTGGGGCTGTAGCTCAATCGGGAGAGCGCCTCAATGGCATTGAGGAGGTAAGGG
>CAZIYN010000117.1:0-7294 GCA_964543495.1 uncultured Dehalococcoidales bacterium
GTTTACCTCCGCCGAGGGCGCCTTCTATATTCTCAACTATGGCGGCGCCATCTTCCTTCACCCGGATAATCGGCATGTCCTTCTCTTCGGCTCTCTCTATCACCACATCTTTCAGCGGTGTATCACCGGTAATAACGATACACCTGGTAGAAGTCTCCATCGCGGCCATCTGCATATCCGGGCGGTCGCTCCTCAATACCACCATCTTGTTATCTTTTCGCCCGAAGTATTCCGGTCCGTGGTCCACGGTCAGCGCTCCCAGCATAACATTCTCCACCAGCTCAGCCGACTGCTCGGCACCCCTCAGTACCTCGCCCTTGATTCGCTCGGTGAGTTCTCCTATGGTAGGACTCAGGAGCGCCCTGTCTTCGGGAAGGATACCGAGAGGGTCTTTCGCATTGTTACGCGCCTGCTCCAACTGTTTCACGGGCACTTTATTTACTACTCCCAGCAGCGAATCCTCGAGTTTCTTATAATCGGAAGTCTTACCGGAATAGGCCTCCACAACCAGTACTTTTCCACCCAGGGCTTTTACAACATCGGCAGCCGATTCGTAATCGCATTCCACAAGCACTACGTCTTTACCCTGAGCTACCTTGTCGCAGGCCCCCTTGATTCCGCTCAACGCAGGGCTTAACGCTTCCGCAGTCTCTCCAAGAGAAAGAGCATTTTTCACGAATTCGGCATCACCGTCGGCATCACCGGGTTTCAGATAGCCGATTTTTTTACCGGCGTTCTGGAGATACCTGCCCAGACCGGCACAATGAGTTGTCTTTCCGCTCCCCTTTTCCGGGGAAGTTACCAATAGAGCGACCAACTTACACCTCCGTTTAACAAGAATAAGACACGCCAGCCTATTATAACTCTATGAAGGCAGCAGGTAAAGGGGTAAATCTATAGGTTCTGTTTGCACTCGGTTGTTTATTTCTACCTCACCCCTTACCCCTCTCCAGCCAGAACCATTCTAAATTAAAGATATTCTTCTTGGCTGGAGAGGGGAGTAAAGAAGAGAGGGGGCTTCGCCCCCTCTCTAAAACTTCTTCCCCCTTTCAAACGGTTCTCTCTATTGCCCATGATAATTCGTTTGTTTGAAAGGGGGAAAGGGGGATAGCATACAGTATCAACCAAAACCGAATAGTACCAATCAATAGCTTATTTACCATCTACACCGGGACTAACCGATTTTATCCTGCGCTCCAGTATGCTGCGGTCGAGGAGAATCCGGCGTCGGCACCCCAGGCACTGAAGACCGATATCGGCACCGGTCCTGTAAACCTGCCAGTCGTAACTCCCGCAGGGATGCTTTTTCTTCAGGCGAACGATATCACCGATTTGAATTTCAAGTGCCATAGTTTATTACCCGGGTAGTATTAGAATAGTCCCCAGATTACGTGCCAGACCACATCCGCCCAGAAATGAATTCCCACCGCAGCCAGGAAACCGTACTTTCTAAAGTAATAGGCAGCAAATATCGAGATTAATCCGTTGAGCAGGAATCCCTCCGCGAGAATGACAGCCGGGATATCACCGATTGTATCGTAACCATAAAGTATCATCAACGACGGAACATGTCCGGCAGCAAATGCAAATGCCGAGATAACGGCAATAATCCAGAAGACCGGATTCCGCGCTCTCCCCCTCAGAATTAAATGTGAAATAATCCATACCCAGAAAGAGACGAAAAATAGGCGGAATATGAGTTCTTCTCCGATTCCCGCCGTCAAAGACGCAATGAGAGAAACGGGAAACTCGGGATGGGGCAGGGGACCGATTGGACTGAACCGGCTGAATATCAGGTCGCCCACAATAAATACTATACCGTTTCCAATCCCGACGATTGCCGGGATAATGAACCTCTGCCGGTTAGAAACGGAAGTATCCCAGAGTCCGGCAAAACCGATTTTCTGCGAGAGTTTCAGTCCAATAAAACCGAGGAGTCCGTAAACAACCAGAACCAGACCGGCGTTGGCGACAGCCAGGATGGTTCTAGAAGCCGGCAGTTCCTGAGCGGGCAACATACTCTGGTAACTCGGTAGAAAAAGGCTGACCGCCGAAAAGGCGGCTAATACTATCACAAGCCCGATGTAAATTCCGGTAGAATGCGACAATTTCATTTCTTTACATAAGTCCGTGTCCGGACAAGTTTTCGTTTATCGCTTCCCTGATAGACAGTGCAGCCTGTCTCGCCTCTTTGGCGAAATTATTATCTCCGGAAGCAAATATTATCTGCCGCGAGGAATTAATCACCGCCTTCTCTCCATTCGAGTCGACTCCATAACGGACGGTAAGGGATAGGTCGCCTCCCTGCGCACCGATTCCCGGTATCAGAAGCGGCATATCCGGCTGGAGTTTCCTGACAGTCTGCAGTTCTTCAGGGTAGGTGGCACCGACCACCAGTCCGATATTCCCGGATTTATTCCATTCACCGGCTTTGCGGGCAACAACCTCGTACAGGGGACGCCTGTCACCATCGTCGTCAGAGATGAGCGACTGAAAATCGGTCGCCCCGGCATTCGACGTCCGGCAGAGGACGAATATGGCTTTATCTTTGTATTCAATAAAAGGTTCCAGCGAATCATATCCGAGATATGGACTGACCGTGGAGGCATCGAAGTTGTAATATTCGAAGAGCGCCCGGGCATAGGCATCCGCCGTATTGCCGATATCACCCCGCTTGGCGTCGATTATCACCGGTATATCATCCGGAATATAATCGACGGTCTGCTTTAATGCATTCAGCCCCTCTGCTCCCAGTACCTCATAAAAGGCGATGTTCGGTTTATAGGCGCATACGAGGTCGGAGGTGGCATCTATAATAGCCTTATTAAATTCAAACTGTCCCAGTCCACCGGGTATCCGGGCAGGGTCGGAATCCAGGCCCACACAGAGCAGGCTCTTATTTTTTCGAGAGGCATTTACCAGTTTCTCAACAAATTTCATCTTATCTCCGGACATATCTGTATTTTTTACGGCAGGTTGATAATAACAGCAGTCGTATCAGGCGTCAAGTAGCCTCTTCTGTCACGCTGAAATAGCCGGTTAGAATTTTGTTAAGAAATACTTGACTAGTTCACATAAAAAGAATACAATACATCAACTCTCAGGAAAAGACATATGAAGTGCAGCATTTGCGGGCACGATAATGCCTCAGCAGCTCGTTTTTGCGCTAACTGCGGTTCCACACTGATTACCGAACAGGAACCTTCTGTTATCACAGATTCCGAACCGGCGCAACCGGGAGAAATACTCGAATACGCCGGGTTCTGGATACGTTTTCTGGCTGCTATTATCGATGGCATCATCCTTTCGGCAGTTACCGCTCTGTTTTTCTTCATTCCATTTGTATTCAGAGGTGGACTTGTTATTTGGTGGATTTATCACTGGCTTTTCACCGGGATTAAAGGACAAACGCCGGGTAAAATGGCTCTCGGTATCAGGGTGGTCGATGCCGGCGGAGAAAAACCCGGACTCGGTATCGCCGCCTTAAGAGAAATTCTGGGTAAGACAATATCAACTCTTATATTTTTTCTCGGTTTCCTTTTCATCGGCATAAGCGATAAGAAACGGGGCTGGCACGACGAAATAGCAGGTACTTACGTTGTAAAAGTCAACAAAGATAAAACGGAGGAGAGGGACTATGCAGTGCCCTGAATGCCAGAGAGAGAACTCACCGAATAACCGTTTCTGTATCTACTGCGGCGCCATTCTCGAACAGAGTAAAATGGACGACTCCGGCACCGGGCAGGACGCCGGGGAAATATCCCCCGAGCAATCGAATACTTTAATCGATGAAATAAAACGGCTCGAAGGACTCATTTCCCTGATGAACGAACGGCTGATTGCTCTGGAACGTGGTACCCGACCTTCCGCTCCTCCTCCCGAGCCTGTAAAGGCACGACCACCCGAACCAGTAAAAGGACCCGAACCCGCCGCCGCTGCGGTGGAGCGCGCAAAACCAGAAACCGTTGTCTGGGAACCGCCGTCGGAAAAGGAAAAACAGAAGGAAGTTAAAGAGCGCGACTGGGAGCAGATATTCGGCGGCCGCTGGCTGGCAAGAATCGGAGTAATAGCTCTTATCATCGCAGCCGGTTTCTTCCTGGCATACGCCTTCAACAACAACTGGATAGGCCCCGCCGGGCAGGTAATTATCGGCGTGGTAGTCGGACTTGGCCTGCTGGGAGGCGGCTACTACTGGAAGACCAGATATCCGGTCCTCGCCCAAACAATAAGCGGCGGGGGCATCGGTATTCTTTACCTGTCGATATTCGCCGCCTTTGCCGCCTACGGGCTAATTAGCTTTTACCTGGCATTCGGCCTGCTGGTCCTGGTATGCATCGCCTCGGCATTTCTGTCGCTCCGATACAATTCAATGGCACTGGCAACAATCGGCATACTCGGAGCTTTCATCGCCCCATCGATGATATCCGTTTCAGCCTCCGGTTCCGGAGGAGCCGTCCAGATGGGTCAGAGTATATGGCTGCTGGTCTACATCTTCGCCGTGGATATAGGCGTGCTGGTACTATCCGCTCTGCGGAACTGGCACTGGATGACGCTCCTGGCGCTTATCGGTTCATTCTCAGTCTTCGGCGTCTGGCAGGATAATTTCGGAAGAGAAGCCGGGATGCTTGCCTCTATGCTTATTGTTACAATCATTTACTTCATCTTCGCAGGGGCAACGCTGCTGTATTCGATGGTATGGAAACGCCCTGTCAGTAAACTCGACCAGCTATTGATAGCCGTCAATATCGTCGCCTATTTCATCGCAGCCTGCGGACTGCTGGCCCAGTCTTCTTACGCTTCTCCCATCGTTATCCAGAACACCTTCTGGCTGCTGGTATATATCTTCGTGGTGGATATCAGTGTCTTGGTATTGTCCGCCTTCCGCGACTGGCGCTGGTTCACGCTGCTGGCATTGCTCGGTTCTCTTTCCGCTTTCGGAATCTGGTACATTAATTTCGGTGAAGAGATAGGACTGGCGGCCTCGATGATAGGGCTGACTGTTATTTTCCTGATATTCGCCGGAGCAACAACCGTATTCAATATCATCTGGAAACAGCCCGCCGAACCGCTGGACCTGTCACTTATGACCATCAATGCAGCCACCTATTTCGGGATAAGTTACGCCCTGATGTGGAACGATTTACGGGCATGGATAGGAGGGTTCAGCCTTCTGCTGGCGCTCATTTACGGATTTGCAGCTTATATGCTGCTTAAGACAAAAGAGGAAAATAAAAATCTCGGGCTGTTTTCCGTCGGCATCGCGATTATCTTCTTCACCATTGCCATACCCGTCCAGATCGGAGATTTATCCTGGACGACTATAGCCTGGGCTGCCGAAGGAGCGGTCCTTATATTTCTTTCGTTTGCCCTGCGGATGCCTACCCTCCGCTACTACGGTTACGCAGTTTCCGTTTTCACCATGCTGCGCCTGATGTTCTTCGACCAGATAGTAGACCTCCGCAATTACATGCCTGTAATAAACCAGCGGTTCCTGGCTTTTTCAGTCAGCATCGCAGCTTTCTATTACATCGGCTACCTGCTGAGAAAGAAAAGGGAGGCGCTGCTCGAATGGGAGACCGCAGCGCTCCGGATATACCCGTTTTTCTTCGTGGGGGCGAACTTCTATACGGTCTGGTTATTCAGCGCCGAGGTAATCCATTATTTCAATACATCGCTGGCGCTTACGCTGGTATGGACGATATACGCCGTGCTGCTTCTTGTAGTAGGTCTGCTGAGACAGTGGCGTATTGTCAGACTATGGGCGCTGACCCTCCTGGTTATCCCGATACTCAAGGTATTTATATATGATGTATTCACACTGCAGACCGTATACCGCATAATTGCCTTCACGGTGCTTGGAGTCCTGCTTATAGCCAGCGGTTATCTCTACAACCGGTACAATCAGTCGATTAAGGAGTTTATAGCAAAAAAATAAACGGATTTTTCGAAAATCCTACGGGCTGCTTTACACTCCATCCGGCTCGTTGACTTCACCCTATAGCGCTGTTAATATTTAGGCAGAGGAAGGATGGGGCAGTGGTAGAGCAAATAAGCAAATTGCCTTTATTCCCCCTGACTGCCGGGGTAAACGAAAAAGGTCACCTTGTCATCGGGGGTTGCGATACGGTTGAACTGGCTGCCGAATTCGGTACGCCCCTGTATGTGTTCGACGAATTCAGTATTCGAAGTAAATGCACCGAGTTTAAAACTAAGTTCCGAGAACCCTATCCGTCCACAAGGATTAACTACTCCTGCAAGGCTTTCATTAACAGGGCGCTGCTGCTCATCATCATGGAGGAGGGACTCGGACTCGATGTTGTCTCCGGCGGTGAAATCCAGATAGCCCAATCGGTGGATTTCCCCATGGACAGGATAGATTTCCCCGGCAATAATAAATCGGCGGAAGAGCTGTCTCTTGCCCTCGACGCAGGTGTCCGACGGATAGTGGTGGACAACTTTCACGAGCTTGAACTGATTGAAGAGCTATCCTCCAAAAAAGGCATTAAACCCGATATCCTTATCAGGATATCTCCGGGAGTCGACCCCCATACCCACAAATACCTTACCACCGGAAATATCGACAGCAAGTTCGGCTTCCCGATGGCTCATGCTGAGAAAGCGTTAGAATCCGCCATGACCTCGCCGGTTATAAACGTGAGAGGACTTCATTTCCACATAGGCTCACAGATTGCCGAACTCGAACCCTATGAGAAATCGATAGACTACTTCCTCAAATTTGCTGCTCAGATGAGGGAGAAACAAGGTTTCGAATGTAAGGAATTGAGTATCGGCGGAGGATTCGCCGTTCGGTACACCCCCGACGCTCAGGTACCGCCGATATCCGCTTACGCCGATTCCTTTACATCAAGAATCACAGAGGACTGCAATAAGCTGGAGCTGGAAAAACCCGAACTGATAATCGAGCCGGGAAGAGCGATTGTGGCACAGTCGGGAGTAGCTTTATACACGGTCGGGGCTATTAAAGATATACCGGAAGTAAGGCGTTACGCCTCGGTGGACGGAGGCATGGCTGATAACATACGTCCTGCCCTGTACGACGCCAGTCTGGAAGCCGTAATAGCCAGCAGGATGGCGGCAAAAGGGGACAGAGTGGTTACCATATCCGGTAAATACTGCGAACCCGGTGACGTGCTTATCCGGGATATCAGCCTGCCTTCATTAATGTCCGGGGATATCCTGGCAATTCCGGGTTGCGGAGCATACAGCATACCGGAGGCGATGAACTATAACGCCTCTTTCAAGCCGGCTATCGTGATGGTGAAAGACGGGAAGC
>CAZIYN010000118.1:0-7100 GCA_964543495.1 uncultured Dehalococcoidales bacterium
GAAGGACGAACGCAACAGACACCGCTGCCGCTGTTCCATGACACTTTCCTGGGCGGTATCAGGAGTTACGGTAAGATTTTCGAGATGGGACTGATAATGCGTTATATGATAAAGAGCCGCGAGGTCTTTAATCTGAAGGAAATGCTGGCTTATATTCCTCTGGGAATCAATATGTTCCTGAAAGGAAAGCTTGCTTTACTCCCGGACAAGATTAAAGGGGCGGCTGATATTAAACGGGTATTTAAATCTGCCGGGAAAGAGAACGGTTAAAAATGGATAAATTGAAGTACAGTTATTATCCGGGCTGTTCGCTGGAAGCTACCGCAAAAGAGTACGATATGTCGATGCGGGAAGTCGCCAGGCTGCTGGATATCGAGCTGGTGGAAATCGAGGACTGGAATTGCTGCGGAGCTTCTTCGGGACACTGTACAAATTATGAGCTGTCCCTGTCTCTTCCGGCGAGAAACCTGGCTATTGCGGAGAAAGAAGGAATGGACCTGGCTGTTGCCTGCGCCGCCTGCTTCCTCCGTTTCAAGCAGACGAATTACGACCTTGCTAAAGATGAAGAGCTGAGGAAGCGGGTCGAGAATATAATCGGGATGTCTTATAAAGGAAATGTCGAAGTCAGACACCTTGTCGATATCTTCGCCAGAGAAGTAGGACTGGATAATATCCGAGAAAAGGTAAAGAAACCGCTGGAAGGGCTCAAGCTGGCTGCATATTACGGCTGCTATCTTGTCCGCCCGCCTGAGGTTACCCGGTTCGACGACCCGGAAAACCCGCGTATTATGGACGATTTGCTCGGAGCTCTCGGAGCGGAAACGGTTGATTATTCCCACAAGGTGGAATGCTGCGGAGGCAATCTGTTGCTGGCAAGAGCCGATGTCGTCATCAAGCTGGTCGGAGATATCTGCCAGGCTGCTATAGATGCCGGCGCGCAGGCGGTGGTAACCGCCTGTCCTCTGTGCCAGGCAAATCTCGATATGAGGCAGTCCGGTCCCGATACCATACCGATTATGCATTTCAGCGAACTTATGGGGCTGGCCCTCGGAGCCGATGAAGGACAGGTAGGGACCTGGTTGAAGAGACACCTGACCAGTCCGGTGAAAGTACTTAAAGAACTGAGTCTGGTATAAAGACGGATAAATTCGCGTAAGAGATAAAGCGGAGGAGAAAAATGGAAGCGGTAACGCCATTTCAGGAAGCTATCGATATTATAAAAGAGGAAGGCGGAGAAATTTGCAAACTGTGTTACCAGTGCGGCACCTGCACCGGCACCTGCCCCTGGAACGTGGTGAGAAGTTTTCTTGTAAGGAAGACGATGCACCAGGCGCAGCTTGGACTTCCTGATTTCGAAGATGAAGATATGTGGCTCTGCGTTACCTGTGGTGCCTGCGTTGAGCGGTGCCCCCGCGGAGTGGAAATAATCGATGTCTGGCGGTCTTTCCGCAGGGCAATCGTAGAACTCGGTATAGGCGGCGTTCCCGATTCCTTACGCATTACGGCAAAAAATATCCAGGCTACGGGCAATCCTCAGGGCGAAGAGAGAGAGACCCGGGACGCCTGGCTGAAAGAACTGGATGTAAAGACATTTACCAAAGGTACTGAAATCCTGTTTTCTCCCTGCTGCTACAACGCTTTCGACCCGCCGATGAAGAAGGTCGGGCAGGACTTTATACAGATTCTGAAAAAGGCGGAAGTGGATTTCGGCGTACTTGGTAACGGGATGTCCTGCTGTGGCGAGAGTATGAGAAAGGCGGGACACGAGGATGTCTTTAAAGCTCTGGCGGAAAGCAACATTAATGTTCTTAAAGAAGCCGGCGTTACTAAAATCGTTACCACCTCTCCGCACTGCTATCATGCCTTCAAGGTGGACTACCCCGACCTCGGAGGCGAATTCGAAGTCCTGCATTATACGCAGTACCTGGCTGAACTTATCCGGGAAGGCAGACTTCAGCTGACAAAGGAGTTGAACAAGAAGGTTACCTATCACGATTCATGCTACCTGGGACGCCACAATGATATCTATGATGAACCCCGGGAGGTATTGCAGAGTATCCCGGGCCTGGAACTGGTCGAGATGTACGATAATCACGAGGAAAGTCTCTGCTGTGGTGGCGGAGGCGGCAGAGTGTGGGAAGAAACGAAGAAAGGCGAGAGGTTTTCCGATATCAGGCTACAGCAGGCGCTGGATGCGGAAGCGGAGATACTGGCGATAGCCTGTCCCTACTGCATGGCGATGTTCAATGATAGCGTGGCTACTATGGGCAAGGAAGAAGTGATTGCCGTAAAGGATATTTCCGAGCTCGTTCTTGAAGCGCTTTAAAATCAACTGATTTTGGATAAGAAAGGCCCAGCTGTTAAAGCTGAGCCTTTTTAAATTTCTCACAGTCTCCCTTTAACAAAGGGAGAAGTCATATTCTTTGACCGAAAAACAGATTTCTAATTCCCCCCTTTTGTAAAGAGGAGGAAAGGGGATTTTTAACGGGCAGCCTCCTTATCCCGAAATAAGCACCAGCCGGTATTCCCGCTGACCTTTCCGAAGGACGAGTGCCTGTCCTTCTATGGCATCCTGCAGCGATACCGTATGCCTCGGGTCGGTAATCCTGACATTCTGAAGATATACTCCGCCGCCTTCGATTAAACGTCTGGCTTCTCCCTTTGACTTTGCCAGTCCGGCAGACGCGACGAGGTCGGTCAGCGTCATGCCTTCAGCCTGGAAATCGGTTTTTTTCATACTGACGGATGGAGCTTCGGCGAAAATATCCTTGATATCTGCCAGGCTGAGATTACCGATTTCTCCGCCGAAAAGCACCGACGAAGCGTGTTCGGCTTTCTTAAGTTCAGTATCTCCGTGGACACGCCGGGTAATATCACGTGCCAGCGTCCTCTGAGCTTCTCTCTTTTCCGGTTCGGACTTAACCGCTCCTTCAAGCTCTCCGATTTCCTCTCTGGTCATCAGGGTGAAATATTTCAGAAAGTTTATAATATCGTCGTCTTCGGTATTAATCCAGTACTGGTAAAAACGGTACGGTGAAGTGATGTCGGCATCAAGGTATATTGCTCCGGACTCCGATTTCCCGAATTTAGCGCCGCTGGATGTAGTCAGGAGAGGGAAGACAAGCGCGTGAGCTTTACCGCCGTGTATTCTCCTGATAAGGTCGATACCTGCCGTAATGTTGCCCCACTGATCGCTACCTCCCATCTGGAGCACACAATTGTATTTCTCGTAAAGGTTCAGGAAGTCGTACGATTGCAGGAGCATATAGCTGAATTCCGTGAAAGATATGCCGTCGGCGTTTAGCCTGGCGCTTACCGATTCCTTCGCCAGCATGGCGTTTACGGTGAAGTGTTTCCCGATGTCTCTGAGAAAATCGGTCAGGTTTATTTCAGTTAACCAGTCGGCATTGTCGACCATTATCGCCGGATTCGTCTTGCTGTTGAAATCGAGAAAATGGCTTAACTGTTCTCTGACGCCTTCCTTGTTGTAACTGATTTCTTCCTTGGACATCAGAGGTCTCTCGGTAGTCTTTCCGCCCGGGTCACCGATTAGGCTGGTGCCTCCGCCGACAACCGGAATCGGAGTGTGACCGTACTGCTGCATCCTGACCAGCCCCATTATGGGAATAAGATTCCCAGCCTGGAGGCTGCGGGCGGATACATCGAAGCCGATATAAGCGGCGATTTTCTCTTCCGAAAGCAGCTTCTCGATGCCTTCGGTGCAGTCGTAAATCAGGTCTCTCCACTTGAATTCATCAAAGACATTCATTTCAATTTTTCCTTCAATTATTTGATTATATCACGGATTTATATGGTGATTTATCCGGTAATCGGCAGTTTCCGGGCATTAAAAAGCCCTACCCGGCTTTTTCAGCCTGGTAGGGTCTGATTTCAAATCAATCCTGTGACCGCTGAAAAATCCGCTCTAGAGTATTAAATTGCGGTAATACATTTTCATAGTTTTATGCTCAGCTTTTCTTCGTTTTCTTGGTAGTTTTCTTTTTAGCTTTTGGTTTCTCCTCTTCTTCTTCCTCTTCTTCTATCTCCAACGGCTCTCCCTTCTGTCCGCTGCGGAAGGCTCTTAAGCTTTTCCCGATAGCTCCGCCGACCTGGGGGAGTTTACCTACTCCGAAGACGATTAAGACAACAACCAGGATTAGAACAATCTCCGGCCATCCCGGTGGGCGACCAAACATATATTATTCTCCCTTCAGTAAAATTACTGATAATTATTCAGGCGTTTGAAGCACCTGCCTCAAGTCTGTATATTACCCTTTTTAAACGGTTACGTCAACCAGAAAGGGGACATAACTACCCCATTTTTCAATATTTTTAGTGGTTATCCAAAAATAATTGAAATTTGACCCTAAAAACACTTGACTTTATACCCAAAATGTTCTAGCCTCAGTATAAACAAGGGTGAAAGGAAAGGGGGTGAGTAGATGCAAGCATATTGTGTGAAGTGCCGTGCAAAGAGAGAGATGAAAGATGCCAAGGCTATCACTATGAAGAATGGTAAGCCGGCGACACAAGGAACATGCCCGACATGCGGCACCAAAATGTTTAGAATTGGAAAAGCCTAGTGCTTTTAATAGTATATTCAAGTACTGGAAAGCTGGCGGCTCATTAAAGACGCCGGCTTTTCTTTTATCCCGTATCATATATACCGGTATCGATTGGCTATTATTGCGGACCCGAAATACCGGTAGGCAGCCTGATAACGAATTTAGTCTCCTCTCCGGGGTTGCTGAACGCTTCTATTCTGCCGTTATGGGCAACGACTATCTCTTTTGCAATCGCCAGCCCGAGTCCGAACCCTGTCCTGAGACCGCCTGCCTGATAAAAACGCTCGAACACATACGGCAACTGCTCCGGTGGTATCCCGGGACCGTTATCCGCTATTGTAATTTCTATAGAGTCCGTGCTGATGTTCCTGCCGATTACAGCAACTTCACCCGTCTCAGGGGTATTTTTCAGGGCGTTATCTATCAGGTTGCTGAATACCTGTTCCAGGCGGTCGGAATCGCCGTTTATCGGCATTAACGGTTCGATTTCAGCCCTGAATCGTATGTTTTTTTCTTCCGAGCGCAGGCTGAATACTTCCTGGCAGTGCAGCAGAAGTTCCTTTACATCCACCAGTTCACGGTTCATTCCGAGCTGGCCGGACTGTATTCTGGAAAGTTCAAGTAGTTCTTCTACCTGCCTTATCATCCGGTTCGATTCATCATCTATGACCCTGGCGGCTTTCATCTTGGTCTCGTTGTCCTCGGCTGTCCCGTCCAGTATCGCCTGGGCAAATCCGCGGATTGAGGTCAGAGGCGTTCTCAACTGGTGCGATACATCGGCTACGAAGTGACGGAGCTGCTGCTGTGATTCCTTCACTTTCACCATCATCTCGTTGAAATGCGTTGCCAGTCCTTTTATTTCACTTGGACCGGTCACCGGGACCTCATAATCGTACTGGCCTTCCGCTATCACATCCACGGCATCCGTTACCCGGCGGATGGGACGGTAGAAAGAGTTCGCCAGTATAATCGCAATCACTATAGAAATAATCAGGGCAATCGCTCCCGCCCATAAAAAAGGAATCAGGAGCCCTGCCAGAATTACCATCGGTTTCCCTCTGGGAACAGCCAGGATAAGAGTATCGAACCGGGATGTGAGCTGGTAGGTGAAAAGCCGGCTTACCGAGAATGCCGTATATATATAACTCTGGTTTACCTCGGAAATGAACGTTCCCTGAGTGGCCGTGGTCAGATTATGGGGAAGCTCGTCAGCCGGTATGACCAGCCGTGTATTCGAATTTTTAATGGGTGATAACTGTGTCAGAATCTTACCGTCATTACTGGTTAGAAGGATAAAGACTTCATTCTCGATTGCCTGCTCCTGGAGGGTGTTGATAATATCTCTTCTGGGTTTTTGCTCCCGGGCTAAAGCCGTTACCTGAACGTAAACAGGCCTTGCCATTTCCGTCAGGGTGGAAATCGCCAGCCTGTCCCGGTTACTCTGGTATACGGCTGTTACCGTAATGGCGGCTATACCCAGGCAAAGTATAACCACCAGCGTGAATGAGACAATCAGGCGTACTCTCAGGCTCATCTATCAGTCCTCATCAGCGATTATTTTATATCCGGTTCCCCGCACCGTTTCTATACGGGCCCCGGAACCGGCGATTTTCTCCCGCAGGTGGTTCACATGTACGTCCACAGTGCGGCTTTCTCCGTAATAATCGAATCCCCAGACTATCTCGAGGAGTTTCTCCCGGCTCAGGACGATTCCGGGACTCTGCACGAATGCCGCCAGCAGGGCGAATTCCTTTGTCCTCAGTTTAATCAACTGGTCTCCTATCCTGACTTCCTGTCGGGGAAAATCAACCCGGAGTCTGCCGATTTCTGCGGTATCACTCGGTTTTTGACCAGTCTGGAATCGTCTTAGAATAGCCCTGACTCTGGCAACGAGCTCTCTGGGATTGAAAGGCTTGGTCAGGTAGTCGTCGGCTCCGAGCTCGAGTCCGACAATTTTATCTATATCCTCTCTCCGTGCGGTAAGCATCAGGATTGGTACGTCGCTTTTAGTCCGAATCCGGCGGCATACTTCATAGCCGTCCATATCGGGCAGCATGAGGTCGAGTACTATCAGGTCCGGGTTATCGTTTTGCTGTTTTGCCAGGGCGTCGTTGCCGTTTACGGCTTCTATCAATTCATACCCCTCGCGCCCTAGGTACAGTTTTGCCAGTTCTATTATATTAGGCTCGTCATCAACAACAAGTATTTTTGGCATTTTTCTATCCTGAATCAGGGTATTTTGCCTCCCATTATACTCCAAAGGCCGTACCCTGCCTATTTTCTTACTATCGTTCTATTCTATATGAGAATAAATATCTCATTCTACCCCGCAACAGGCACGTGCCCGGGCTAGCCGTAATCAGGCTAGCCCGGGTTCAGAGGTATCCGTACTTTTTCAATGCTACTGAGTATTCTGGAAATTGATACCGGTGGATTGTGGTCTTACCTGCCTTGCTTTGGTCCGGGATTTGACAGTTTTCTGGAGACCGGGAGCATTGCTGATACCTTTACCCTGTACGCCCCTCTGGCGAAGGA
>CAZIYN010000119.1:0-7099 GCA_964543495.1 uncultured Dehalococcoidales bacterium
GGTTAGAGGACTGCGGTAGTAAGAACTCAGGATAAAGACGCGGAGTGAATCGGCGCTGTATTTTTTCAGGGCTTCCCTTATTGTCAGCATATTACCCAGCGACCTGCTCCCCTTCTCATCACCGGCGAGCAGCAGGCCGTTATGCAGCCAGTATTTCACGAAAGGTTTTTTACCCGTAAAACTCTCCGACTGGGCAATTTCATTCTCATGGTGGGGAAAGACGACATCCTGTCCGCCTCCGTGAATATCTATCGTTTCGCCCAGGTACTTCAGAGACATGGCGCTGCATTCGATGTGCCAGCCGGGTCTGCCCTGTCCCCAGGGGCTTTCCCAGGAGGGTTCGCCCGGTTTGGCTTTCTTCCATAGGAGGAAGTCCATCGGGTGCTCTTTTTCCTCGCCCGGCTCGATACGGGCTCCTGCCATCATCTGCTCAAGATTGCGGTGAGACAGCTTACCGTAATCCGGTACATTTCTCACCCGGAAGTAGACATTGCCGCCGACTGCATAAGCGAAGTCTTTTTCGATGAGACCTTTTATAATTTCCAGCATCTTGTCTATCTCACTCATCGCCCGCGGGTAGTAATGCGCCGGCTGGACGTTGAGTGCTGCCATATCCTCGTCATACCGCTCTACGTATTTCTGGGTCAGGTCCGGTACGGACATCCCGCGCTCGTTGGCGTGAGCAATGATATTATCCTCAATGTCCGTAATATTCTGGACGTGCCTGATTCTATAACCGCGGTATTCCAGGTAACGCCGGACGACATCGAAGAAGATATAGCTCAGAGCATGTCCGATATGGGCGTCATCATAGGGATTTATACCACAGACGTACATAGTTACCTCTTCACCCTGCGGAATAAACTCTTCTTTATTACCGGACAAACTGTTGAAAACCTGCATAATACTTCCCTCAGCGTTCTATCTTTCTTTAATCGTTGTTATTACGCTAGCCTTTATTCTTTTTTTTGGTCTTTGAAACTCCCTCTAATAAAGCAACGGCGTAGGTGGCTATTCCCATACCCATACCGATATATCCGAGTCCGTTGTTGGTGCTTGCCTTGACGTTCACCCGGTCGGTATCTATCTGGAGGACGTGGCTCAGGTTGTGTCTCATTTCGTTGATGCAATCACTGAGTTTCGGCTGGTCGGCGACTACCGTGGCGTCCACATTTCCAACCTGCCAGCCGTTGTCTTTCAGGAGTTTTAATGTTTTTTCAAGTAGCACAAGGCTTGAAATGTCTTTGTATTCCTGTTCGCCCGGCTGGAAATGCCTGCCTATGTCTCCCAGAGCAGCCGCACCGAGCAGGGCGTCTATTACGGCGTGTGTTAGGACATCGGCATCACTCCAGCCGCCGAGTCCCTTTTCGAAGGGTATCTCCACTCCACCGAGCACTAGCTTGCGTCCCGCTTCCAGCGGGTGAATATCATAGCCGATTCCGATGCGTGTATCACTCATTTCTTTTTTCTCAGTATAATTTCAGCCAGGGCGAGGTCATCGGGGGTGGTAACTTTTATATTATCGTAAGAGCCCATGTAAATTTTTACCTGGAAACCGGCCTGCTCCACAGCCCGGGCATCATCCGTTACCTCGTATCTTAACTGGTCGTAGGCTTTACGTATTATATCAAATTTGAACACCTGTGGAGTCTGTGCCGCCCACAGGTTATGGCGCGGCGGGGTACCCTGTATGAACTGGTCGTCTCCGACCATCTTGATGGTGTCGGTTACAGGTATGGCGGCTATAGCCGAGCCTGTTTCCTGCGCCGCCTCCAGCCCTTGCTCTATTAATTCCTCCGTAACCAGCGGTCTGGCGCCATCGTGAATAACCACCCAGTCGGCTTTCTCAATCCGGGCAAGTCCCGCCGCTACCGAGTCCTGGCGGCGTTCGCCTCCGGGACAGATATCAATAACCTTGGTAAAGTTCTGCTCCTCGACGAGTTGTTTTCCCTTTTCGATGTTTTCTGCGCCGAGGACCAATACGACACTCTCCACCAAGCTGCATTCCTGAAAGGTATCCAGGACACGGGCAAGGACAGGTCTGTTGTCAAGCGGAGCGAATACCTTGTCCATGCCGTCCATCCGCCGGCTGGACCCGGCAGCAACTATTACCGCTGATACCGTCGCTTTATCACTCATATTATTGCCTGTTCAACGATTAATTTGAGTGTACACGCTTTTATATCGGTTATCAACCGTAGGTGATAAATCCGGTACCTGTCATAACACTTTATTCTCCCGGTAAATGGTGACGGGATGAAAATATTTTACACGGATTTATGCTTAAGCTATACTGTAATCACCAGACTTAGCTACGGGTGAGGGTGGAGATGAGTTTTGAGAAGCTGATCGAAATAGCCGGGAGCTATCTTCCGCCGGAGAAGATAGCCGTGGTTGAAGAAGCCTGGGAATTCGCGGTAAAAGCTCATGAAGGCCAGATGCGTAAATCCGGCGAACCTTACGTTATGCATCCCCTGCAGGTGGCCATAACTCTTGCCGAGCTGCAGCTTGATTCCAGCACGCTGGTTGCTGCTTTGCTCCACGATGTAATCGAGAACTGCGGTATAGAGAGTGCGGAAATCGAATCCAGGTTCGGACCTGAGGTAGCCAGCCTTGTCGACGGCGTTACCAAACTGGGAAAACTTTCATGGCAGGCGCCTGAGGAATCATCATCGAGAAGGGTTAGCTCTTCGAGCCGACAGGAGCAGGCGGAAAACCTCCGAAAAATGCTGGTGGCAATGGCGGAAGACCTCCGTGTTGTCTTCATAAAACTGGCTGACCGACTCCACAATATGCAGACTCTTTCGGCTCTCGAACCCAAGAAGCAGCGCAGTATCGCCCAGGAAACGGCCGAGGTATACGCTCCTCTGGCACACCGCCTGGGAATATGGGAGCTTAAATGGCAGCTCGAGGACCTTTCATTCCGCTACCTGGAACCGAGGAAATACCGCCAGATTGCCAAGCTGGTTGCTTCACGAAGAGCCCAGCGCGAAACGTTCATAGATGAAATGATTCAGACTCTGACGGATGAATTCCAGCGCGTGGGATTAAAGGCGGAGGTATCCGGCAGACCGAAGCATATCTACAGTATAAACCAGAAAATAGAACGTTATAATGCAATAGGCAAGAATTTCGACGATATTCACGACCTGCTGGCTCTCAGGGTGTTGGTGAATACCGTGCAGGAGTGCTACACGGCACTGGGCGTGATTCACAATATGTGGCATCCCCTTTCAGACCAGTTTAACGACTACATAGGCAATTCCAAGTCGAACGGATACCAGTCCCTCCACACTACCGTTATGTGCCAGGGGACGACTCCCCTCGAAATTCAGATTCGCACTTATGAAATGCACAGGATGGCTGAATTCGGTGTGGCTTCTCACTGGCGCTATAAAGAAGGCGATACCGGTGACTCGAAGTATGAAGAAAGAGTCGGCTGGCTGCGTCAGCTTGTCGACTGGCATCGCGAACTCAGCGGAGCCGAAGAGTTTTTAGAGTCCGTTAAGACGGATATTTTCAAAGACCAGGTATTCGTTTATACTCCCAAGGGAGAAATAAAGGACTTGCCCAGCGGGTCTACACCTCTCGATTTCGCTTACAGGGTACATACGGACCTTGGACACAAGTGTACCGGAGCAAAAGTTAACGGGCGTCTGGTGCCACTTAATTACCAGCTTCAAAACGGCGATGTTATTGAAATAATGTCTACGAGAGGAGAAAAAGGTCCCAGCCGTGATTGGTTAAATCCTGCACTCGGATATGTGAAGACCTCACATTCCAGGTCGAAGATAAGGCAGTGGTTCAAGAAGCAGGAACGGACCGAGAATATCGAACGCGGACACGAACTCCTGGACAAGTTGATGAGACAGCTGGGGCTGGTGGATATGGAAAGGGAAAAGCTTGCCAAACGTTTTAAATATGACAGTCTCGATGATTTCTATGCCGCCCTGGGATACGGAGATATTACCAGTCAGCAGATTGCCCTCCGGTTAGCCAGCCAGCAGAAACAGCCCAGGATATCTGAAACGGTTTCGCACGTCCAGCCGGTCTCGGCGGTAACCGTTAGAGGTGTCGGTGATTTACTTACCCAGCTGGGCCAGTGCTGTCACCCTGTACCGGGCGATAAAATCGTCGGATACATTACCCGGAGTCGCGGTGTAACCGTACACAGGCAGGACTGCCAGAATATCATAAATGAGGAAGAAAAGGACAGGCTTATCCCCGTGGAATGGGGAGACACCAATGCTCTTTACCCGGTCCAGGTCCAGGTCCAGGCATGGGACAGGGTGGGGCTTATGAGGGATATCACTACACTTGTAGCCGACGAAAAGATAAATATTGCCGCAGTTAGCCTGGCGAATAACGATGATGCAAGCATATCGATTTTCCTCTCGCTTGAGGCATCCAATCTGGCGCAGCTCAGCCGTCTCCTGTCCAAAGTAGAGGGGATACGCGGAGTTATCGGCGCCACCAGAATCGGAGAGGGAGCTGCGACCAAGCAGGCTTCCTGACACGTTCGTATCCGTTTCACGCTCAGATTTTGAACTTGGTACGTAATTATGCTAGTATATGTATTGCTGAAAAAAACTATATATATAAAATACCGGAGGTAACATTTGCCGATAACCAAATCCGCCAAGAAACAAATGCGTGTATCTGCCAAGAGACAGACTCGTAATAAGTCTGTACGCAGTCGATGCAAAACAAATATTACGAAAGCAGAAAGACTGATTTTTTCCGGTAACCTCGAGGGAGCCAGAGAAGCGGTCGTTACCGCTATCAGTTCGCTGGATAAAGCAGCGGAGAAAGGTATTCTCCACCCGAATAACACGGCGCGGCGTAAATCACGCCTGATGAAGAAATTGAACCAGGCCCAGCAGCAGACACCGGCAGCAGAAGCACCGGTTGAAACCCCGGCCGAACAGGAAGAAGAAGCATAGCAGATACTGTTTCAGATTGTTGAGAGGGGCATATGCCCCTCTTTTTTATTTACCGCGTATTATCACTGTAAGGCTTGACAACAGGCGGACTTCTGAGTTAATATAGAACAGATGTTCGTGGTGCGGTTACTAGATATAATATGAAAAAAGCCGATAAATTATCCGGACGGCAGCAGAAAATATTTAATTTTATCCGCAAATTTTTCTCTGACAGGAAATATCCCCCCACAATAAGGGAAATTGTGAACGGCTGTGGTATCAGTTCGACATCCGTTGCCGATTATAATCTGGATATTCTGGAGAAAAAGGGTCTTATAAGACGCCATCCCGGTATTTCCCGCGGAATAGAGATGATTACCCGGTCAGGTATCGCGGAAGGCATTTTAAAGGTACCTGTAATCGGACAGATTGCCGCCGGTGAGCCGATTCCCGTCCCGGCACCTGATACCTGGGATATTGCCGCAATATCCGAAACAATGGATATACCCGAAGAACTGGCACACGGCAGGAGCGGGATATATGCCCTGAAAGTAAAAGGCACCTCTATGATAGATGCCCTGATTAATGATGGCGATACCGTGCTTATGCAGCATTCGAACGTAGTCGAAAACGGGGAGATGGCGGCAGTATGGCTCAGGTCTGAAAAAGAGGTTACTCTGAAAAAAGTCTACCGTGAAAAAGACCGTATCCGTCTCCAGCCGGCTAACAGCAATATGAAACCGATATATGCCGAACCGGACAATATCGAGGTCCAGGGGAGGGTAGTCGCCGTCATAAGAAAACTCTCTTGAGCCTGACTTGATTTTTCTCTTTAATAGGTATACATTGGCTACAGTGTCTGCTTTTTACGCGTTATGATACTGAAGAGAAAAATATGATTCTGTCTCAGTTCCAGACTGTGGGTAATGAATTATTTACCAGGGGACTTGTATCCTCTCACAACGGCAACTTCAGTATCAGACTGGGAGACCGGATTATAATTACCCGCCGGGGCTGCCGCCTCAGTTGTCTCGAAGAAAACGACCTCATAGAGACAGGTATCAGTAAAAACGACCGGGCTACACCGCTGACTTCGAGAGAACTGCCCGTGCACCGGGCGATATATAAATCATCACCGGCATCAGCTATCGTTCATGCTCATCCTCCTCATGCCATAGCTCTTTCTATGACGGATACCGAAATTATCCCGGACTCGCCGGAAAGTTTTGAGATGATAGGGAAAGTCCCCGTACTCGGATGGAATAATGAGGTTAAACCCGGCGGAATGGCGCATGAAATCGCTGAGACGCTCGCCGAGCACCGGATTGTCCTGGTCCACGGCCACGGCACGTTTGCTATCGGTCAGTTACTGGAAGAAGCCCTTAATTACACGACCACTCTTGAAGAGAGCTGTCAGGTAACCTGTCTCCTGAAATCGCTGAGAGCCGAGCCTGCTACAGAGTAGCACACGCACGAATTATTTCTTCACGGAGTTATGCCTCAAAAGTTCGGCACCGAGTTTTTCTTTACTCCCGGCTTTTTCCAGAGCATGCCTTGCTGTAGGCAGAAAATGGACAATGAGCATCAGTGCCAGCAGCAGAGGGAAGACCACGAAAATCAGCGGCTTGCCCAGCAGCCAGGCGGATATCGGCACCACGAGTAAAAGACTCAAATTCAGGGAAAGTACCGGATTACGGGTGATAACCACGATTACGAGCGATACCGCAATAGCTATGAGCGTCTCTTCGGTTAAAATCACACACATGACACCTATCGTGGTTGCCAGTCCGTTTCCGCCTGTGAATTTAAGAAATATCGACCATATATGACCGGCCACGGCTGCCATCCCTGCGGCAAATATAAATAGCAGAGAGATAGAAATCTGTTCGATAGTTGTGAAATCGAGCAACCAGAAAGCGATCGATACTGCTGCTATACCTTTGCCTACATCGATAAATCCTACGATTAAACCGGCAGCTTTCCCGACTTCATTGTAGACGTTAAGAGTACCGACATTCCCACCGCCGAGTGTCCGTATGTCCTTTCCCTTAACGATACGCGCGACTATATACGCAGATGGAATTGACCCAAGTAAGTAAGCAATAATTACAGCTGCAATACCATTGAACATTTTCTATGTTTAAGCTACAGGGCTTTTTATCATCACCGGCGTACAC
>CAZIYN010000120.1:0-7024 GCA_964543495.1 uncultured Dehalococcoidales bacterium
GATTGCTTCCAGGTAGCCTTTAATATTAGAGAGAGGAGTCCTGAGCTCATGGGCTGCATCGGCTACCATATTTCTCCTCAGTTCTTCCGCTTTCTCAAGGTCGCTCGCCATCGAGTTGAAGGCCTGCGCAAGTTCACCGATTTCTCCTTTGTTATTAAGGTCAACCCTCTGCGACAGGTCTCCCTGTCCGAGATGTCTGGCTGCCGAGGTAAGCGCTTTTACGGGGGCAAGAATCCGGCGTGAAAGCAGGAAACTGAACAGTAAAGCGACAGCTATAGCAATTAACGCACCTATCAGGATGAACTGGCTGATAGACCTGAGCAGGGTTGTCGGGGAAGGAAATTCATCTGAAATCGCAGGGTCTACATATATCGTCCCGGGGACTCTTCTTCCGAACATAGGCGGCAGGGGCATGCCTTTACTATCAGGTTCGAAGAACACAAATGTATTTTCAGATGTCTGTTCAACGGTAAGTTCGCCTGTGTATTCACCGATATGCTCTCCGGTAGAATCGGCGACTACAACACCGGTTCCATCGGTCAGGATAATCTGTCTTCCATAAAGGCTTCCCCACTGTTCTATGTACGGTTGAATTCCATCCCAGTCACCTCGTTGGTTGTAGTAGCGATGAAGTTCGAACATAACTCGGCTGAAGCGTGCCTCTTCGCTTCGTTCGCTGAAACGGTGGATTTCACTCTTAGCCGCCTGGCTGGAGAAAAAATATACAGCGGCGATAGCGAGGATAATTGCCAGTGAGAAACTTGCGAGAAGGCGAAAACGTAAGCTGTGTATCACTTTATGCCTCGGCCAGTTTATACCCGGCCCCGTAGACAGTTAAAATGTATGCCGGATGGCGGGGGTCGGGTTCAAGCTTTCTTCGTAAATTCAATATATGAACATCTACCGTACGGTCGAAACCTTCGAAATCGAAGCCAAGGGCTTGTTCGATGAGCTGGGCACGACTGAATACTCTGCCCGGTTCTCGGACCAGTACTCCGAGGACTTTAAATTCTACTTCGGTAAGGTTAAGAGGTTTTTCGTCCAGATAAGCCTTATGCTTGAGGAAATCGATTTTAATATTACCGTACTCGATTTCACTGGGTCCACGCTCTCCGGGCAGGCGTCTCAGGATTGCTCTCACGCGGGCCGCGAGTTCCCTGGGGCTGAAAGGTTTTGTCACGTAGTCATCGGCCCCGATATCCAGGCCGGTCAGTTTATCCCGGTCTGTAGTCATTGCGGTTAACATAATAATCGGGACATCCGATTCTTTCCTGAGAGTACGGCAAATTTCCAGTCCGTTGATACCGGGTAACATGATATCAAGCACAATCAGGTCCGGTTTGCTTTCCCGGGCAAGGTTTAGCGCCTCCGTTCCGTCATATGCAGTAATTACCCGGTAGCCGTCACGGTTCAGATAGAGCTTGACAAGCTCTACTGTCTTTACATCGTCATCTACCACCATTACCCTTTTACCCGCCATAAATATCCCTTATATCGTGCAGTAATCAACATATTATATCTCAAATGTTAAGATAATATGAATTTTGTTTATTCCTGATGCTGTTTTGCCCGGAAAAGAAAGAGATGGAGAAAATCTCCCCATCTCTTTCCGTATATGGTAGCCAAGCTGTTTGATTATTACACTTAATTACTCGGCAGGTAGACAGAGACCACCGCGAGCGCCGAAGAAATTCGCTCCGCCCTGACCGAATAGTCCGCCGGGGCGGTGCATTCTAATCTTTCCGCGGAGCATCCCATCGTGGTTACCGAATCCGAATTCTTCTCCCATATCCGGTTTGGCTTCCATCCATTCACGGTATGCATCGGCCTGGTCCTGGGTGATGGTTCCATCCTCAACCATTTTATCCAGGAAGTCCTGCATGGCGCTGTCTCTACGGTTTTCCATAACGGTGCTGAAAGCGTCCTTTAGCTGGTCTGCCGAGACATCAACTCCGTTTTCCTGCAGAGCTGCAGCCATATCGTCCCAGATATCGCAGACCGCTACCGGCTCCTCCGCATCTTCCCCGTCATCTGCAGCCAGGGCTATTCCGCCGAAACTTGCTATCGCAATTACGATAGCCAGCGCTGCAGCAATAATGAATTTCTTGCTCTTCCACATATTCCTATACCTCCTATGCAAGATTTCTGGTTAAATTTTAACAATGAAATGCTAAAAACCTGTTAAGAATTTACCTGTGGGTAAAAATTAATAAAAAGAAACGAATAACGTGCCGGACCGCTGCAACCTATTTTAAGTTGGTATTCAGTGAATTGATTGCTTTCTGGTAACCGGATTCCAGTGTATTTATTGCTTCTTCAAGAGCAGGTCTGGAGGATTCCGGTGCTTCTTCCAGAGCGGCACGAAGGCGTTCCGTATTGGTACTGGCCTGATTGTATACGGTTATTTTCAACTGGTTCTGGCGGTCCGTTGTTAAATTCGCCCCGGTTCCCACAAGGGCACGGCTGACCTCCAGGGATTCCTTCGATGATACCGCCGCTTTACTGAGTGCTGCCGATTCTTCAGCCGTCACGACTTTTTCCGGAGCCGGAGTTACAACCTTGCCCTCCTGCTGCTTGATACCCGGTGATGCTTCGACACCGGGTGAAACCTCTTCCGCCGTAGCTGCTGCTTCTCCTGTGACCGAAGTAAGTCCCGGAACGGCTTCTGTTTCCTCTTCTTCCATATCCTTTTCCGCAACTATAGCTTCTTCCGCTACGGCTTCGGTGAATAACATCTGTCCTTCATCCTCTTCGGTCCAGCCTTCTTTATCGGGCAGTGAAAGGGTGATAATGGCATCGAGATGTCCGTTAAGACGTTCGGAAGTGGTTTCAATCTGGTCCGGCTTGTTTACTCCGGCAAGGTAAATAATTTCATCCACCCTTTTATCAGCAAGTTCGGTATATACTTCTGCTTTCCCCAGTTCTGAAAAAGTAAATGCCAGTCTTGTCTGTTCTGTTGCCAGTTTAACGGGGTAAAGAGTATCACCCGGCATACTGCCAGCGGCGGCAGCTACCGTACCTCCACCCGAAAGAAGAAGTACCAGGGCAATGGTTACTGCGGCTGTTGCCCATCTGGGCTGCCAGTTCCAGGCGAAGATAGATTTGCTCTGCTTCTCCTCTATTTCACGAAAGTTTGCCTGGAGCTGGCGTCTTGCTCTGTCCCTGAATTCGGTTCCCGGCTGAATGGACGAAATAACCCTGGCATCCATAACAGTATCGAGCAGGGGCCTGAGTTCATCCGCGTGCTCGGGATAGCTGTCCAGGCACTGCTCAACAGACTCACCGTCCAGAAGCATACGTTCCAGACATTCATCCAGTATGTTTTCAATATCTTTATTTTTACTCATTGGTTCTCCACCAGGAGGGTTTTACGCAGGGCGACTATTGCACTATGTTGTAAAGCCTTAATTGCTCCCTGACTCTTTCCCATAATGTTTGCAACTTCACCGGTAGACAGACCCCCCGAAAAACGCAGCGAAATTACTTCACGTTGAGAATCCGTTAGCTTCTGGGTGGCTGACATTACCTGCTCCATATCCAGATTGCGTTCAGCTATTTGCTGAGGATTGCTGTCACTTATTACCACTGCATCATCCTTAAGTGTATCCGGGCGTTTTTTCTGTCTCCTGTAGTAGTCTACGACCTGGTTATGAGCGATACGGTAGAGCCAGGCAGAGAAAGGAACGCCCTTCCACTTGAAGGAAGAGATTGACTCAAGGGCTTTCAAGAAGACCTGCTGAGTCATATCTTCAGCCTCCGTCCTGTCGCCTATTTTTATTGTTACGTATCGATAAATTTTATCGAAATATGCCTCGTATAATTCTGTAAAAGCCCTCTGGTCTTTCTGCTGGGCTCTCCGGACGAGGCTTTCCTCATCTTGCACCAGACAACTCCCGCTGGTTGGATTTCAGGGACTGTTTTTCTGAAATCTAACAGTAATCAGGGGTTACCCTGTGCTAAATAGTATAACGAATGAAAGTATAAAAAGATAGCATTTCTTCAGGAGATATTTACCTGTTTTGCGCGTGAAAGTAGATGAATCAGGGTATGATGTCGTGATGCGCTGCCTTCATTATTAATAATGTGTGCCCGAATCGTGTCTGATGTGTTAAAATAACCACTAAACCGGAAATTGGGAGCGGTGGTTTTGACTTGTTATGTGCGTACAATGCATGAAGAAGATGTCGAGCAGGTTACTGCTATAGACCGCGAGGCTTTTCCCACGATGTGGCCGCCGGCCAACTACAAACGGGAAATGAAAAATCGTCTGGCTCACTATATAGTTGTCTGTGATGACACACGCCCGCTAAAACAGGATGAAGTAAAAGCTCACTCCGGGAACGGTCTGTTCGGGATAATAAAGAGCTTGTTTTTGTCCGGTAACAATTCTAATGAGAATAAGACTCCGATGACCAGTCATTATATCGTGGGATTCGTCGGCTTCTGGGTGATGGCTGATGAAGCCCACATAACCAGTATTGCGGTGCGTGAGAATTACAGAAGACAGGGTATCGGAGAACTGCTTATGGTATCCGTAATCGATATGGCTACGAGACTGAAGGCGCGTATAGTAACCCTTGAAGTCAGGGTTTCAAACGAGGGGGCACAGCGTCTCTATTCCAGGTATGGATTCTCAAAGGTGGGTGTAAGAAAAGGTTATTATAACGACAACCGCGAAGATGCTATCATAATGTCCACGGCCAGTATCAAATCGGTTGAATACAGGGTTCAACTGACCGGACTGAAAAAATCACTCTCCGATAAAATGGGTATGTCTTTCCAGAAGGTCTTTAGATAACTTGTTTAAGAATTCGGGCGGCGCTATCTTCCGCCTGTGAAATCATCGAAAATCCCGGGCATTTTATCAGCACTCTTGGTTTCGGCTTCAGACCGCGTTGACAACCATTCTTCGAGTCCTTCTACGGTATCGGTGAATACGTCTTTCATCTTGCTGATATCGATACTCGATAGGTAGCTGGTGGACTTGTATTTCTTTGAGGAGGCTATCTGCTGGTTACAGTCTTCGGCCCGCATAAAAGCGTCTGAGATGGTTGTCTCCAGCTGGCTGCCAAGGAAACTGAGTTTGTTTCCGTAAAGTTTCCAGCTTGTTGTCATGAACTTCCTGCCGGGTTTGCTATAGCTGAAAATGTCGATAAGCCTGAGGTTCAGTCTTGCTTCGGAGAGTATTGCCTGAATCATACTCACATTATCGGCATTGGGAGACCGTCTCCTGCGCAGGAAAAACTGTATCAATAAAACGGCTATGATTGATATAATAACCGGAAGGAAATCACCTGTATTTCCGAAGTCCATTCAATACTCCTTGATAAAGCTATGGGGGAAATTATCACCCGATTTAGAATACCACATATACGGGGGTATAATGCAAGCGGTTAGTTGTCTATAAGGAGTTTTCCTCTGCTTCCCCAGTTGTGTCTCGAGACATCCCTGATAATAACGGTGATATGTTCTGTCGGGGTATCGATTTTTTCGGATACGAGCTGTGTCAGGCTTTCAACCAGTTCTCTTTTTTGTTCTACCGTGCGTCCTTCGAGCATATCGATTGTAATAAGTGGCATGTTATTCTCCTGTTACTCAAGCAGTATATGTATCATAAATATCCGATGATTCCCATGTCAATGTCCCGGTGTGATAATTAAAGGAGAACCGATGTGCAGCGATATTGTCAGGACATGCATATCACTGTTTTGACTTCATTTTGTATTGATAATAGAATAGTTATCTACTTTGCATATTAATTTACTTATATTTTTCCATTAAACAAGAGGTGAGAGATGAATGTTCTTGTGATAGGTGGTAGCGGACTTTTCGGCAGGAAAACGGTTCTGAGGTTGCTGCAGGACCCTGACACCGCAATGGTGGTATCCATGGATGTGATTCCTCCTAAAGAGTGGATTATGACCCGTTATCGGGAATATGGAGATAAATTCAAATACTATAACGGAAGCGTGAGCGAACTCGAGGATATCCTCAATGTAATCAGACTTTACGATATAGATAAGCTGGTCAACTGGGCTTTTCTACTGCCCGGCGATGTCGAAAAAAATCCCAGACTCAGTTTGAAGATAAACGAGCTCGGGATGTGTAACGCGTTCGAAGCCGCACGACTGACCGGTATAAACCGGGTAATCTATGCCAGTTCGGAAGGGGTCTACGGTCCGCAAGACGAGTATGGAGACAGAGAGGTGACCGAGGACGACCACCTGCATCCGGGTAGCGCTTATGCACTTGCCAAACAGCTCAGCGAGATACTGGCAGCGCAATATTCGGAAATGTACGGAATCAATTTCACGGCGTTGCGTCCCACCCTTGGCTACGGGCATGGCGGCCGTACTCCGCTGACGCTGAAGCAGTTTTCTGAGCTGGTCTCATTTCCGGCCGTCGGGAAGCCGTTTTCTGTGGAGAATGACGGCACCGCCGTGAGTTCTTTGTTTACCGGAGATGATATAGCCGGTATAACCAGGATTCTTCTTCATACCGAATCTTCTCCGCATCCCGCCTACAATGTCGGTGGTCCTCCTACCAGTATGAGGGATGTAGCCGATGTGGTGCGAAAATATTTACCTGATGCTGATATTAATTTCGGTAATGTAGCTCCATCGGCTGACCGCGGTAAAGTTGGAATCCCCTGGAAGGTGAGTGGCGCCAGGGCGAAAGAGGACCTGGGTTTCAGCGTATTGCCGCTTGAGAAAGCGGTACTGATTCATATTAATGATGCCAGGACCGATGCCGGCCTAGAATTGTTAAAGGGATAACCGGAATTACGGTTCTGTTCGATATTAAGATTACCGGAGGAGTAAGAGATTGACAGTAAATAAAGATGAACTTGTAAGCCTGTACCGTACTATGCTGACTATCCGGCGTTTCGAGGAGAGAATAATCCTTGAGTTCACGAGGGGCAATGCTCTCGGCTACGTTCATATGTATATAGGACAGGAAGCTGTTGCTACCGGTGTCTGCAACAACCTGAGAATTGACGACCGTATTGTCAGCAGCCACCGCG
>CAZIYN010000121.1:0-7007 GCA_964543495.1 uncultured Dehalococcoidales bacterium
TTTGTCGTTAATTTTATCGCCATAAGAAGGGGAATAACCGTCAGGAAGGTAACCCTGTTTGCCATCGGTGGAGTGCAGGACATGGATGAGACTACCATGAGTCCTTCTCTGGATATCCTGCTGGCCGTGGCGGGTATGCTGATAAACCTGGTAATTGCCGGTGTTTATTACCTGATTTATACGGCGCTGGTACGCAGTGGGAGTATCGTGGTGCACGTACTTGTCCAGTGGCTGGCATTTATCTGCCTGATGCTCCTCTTCCTCCATTTCGTGCCCGGCTATCCGCTTGATACCGGAAGAATCATAAGGGCTATGCTGTGGAAGACAACCGGTAATTACAAAAAGGTAACGCGCATCATGGGATGGGTCGGGTGGGGTATTGGGCTGGTTAGCTCAATCGGCGGTATTTATATAATGGTAGCTTCTCAGGAATGGTTCACCGGAGTCTTATTCCTGTTCGTGGGGCTGATACTCCAGAATGCGGTGACGCATAGTCGCCGCCAGCTGGCAGAGGCTGGTCCGGATTGAGCTATTCTTCCGGTTCCGTGTCCGGCGGTACCGGCGGATACATCTCGTCTATTATCTTTCTCTTCCTGACTTCTTTCGAATAGATTCTCCACTCGGCTTTATACCAGCGGAAGGGACTCTGGGCCTCCGAGGAAATCCGTATCCTGAGGTCGAGTGGGTTGTCGGTTTCCCAGGACAGTCCTTTGATGCTGGTCAGAGGCGTACCGGAGACGATTTTCACTTCGTAATAATCGCGCTTATCCCCCGGTGATAACAGGTCCTTCTCGTGGATACTCCAGTTCACCTGTACGGTACTCCTCGGAGCGGCTCGTGTCTTTATGTAAAGCCGACAGTCCTCTGCATTATCGGTATTTACCCATCTCACTTCCTTGATGCCGCTCAGGACCGGGGCGGAGACCCTGCTGACGTAGAAGTTATCCCTCTGAGCGCCTGCCGGGCATTCACCGATGATGTCCTCCCATTCCTGCCACTTGAAAAAAGACTCGTTCCAGTGCTTTATGGTATCCCCGCTCACCGGAATTCCGCCCACGACATCCTCCCACCGGTCGGTGCCGAGAAGCCAGTCGGCTTTATGCGTCAGGATACCACTCCGGGTGAAGGTCGAGTACTCCCCGTAGTCGCCGAATATGTATTTCAGGATTCTCTGCCCGATAAATCCTGCCGGTTCTTCGGTTTTCGAGAAATCGCTGTGACCGTATTCCCCGTAGTAGATAACATCGGCTCCCTCTGCGTACTGCGCAGAAAGCGGCACCAGTCCGTCATCCATATCTCTTGGCCAGGGGTCGACTGCGCTTATATCGAACTCCTGGCTCAGGGGCGCCGGCTCACCGGATATAAAAGCCAGCCAGTGCCTGTTCTCAGACACCCATTTACCGTCGTCTGAGCTGTCATGGAAAGCCACTGAGGTGGAGACTCCCTGGTCGAGCATGTACCACAGTGCCTGCAGGTAGTCGTAGACCGAACCGCCGCCGGTGACGAAATACCTGTTCAGTCCTCTCACCGGACTGTTAATGGTAACCACCATTGATACCCTGTCGGCGATGCCGCCGATGTTGTTCGCCACCGCGTACAGGGCGGTCTTTCCGCCCATACTGTGGCCGATAAGTACGAGATTTTTCTTCCCGGGGAAGAACTCGTCGATACTGTCGACTATGTTGTTCGCCCAGGTTTCGATATCCATGTAGCCAGGGTAGCATCGTTTCAGAGTATTGAGCCGGACTTTTACTCCCGGATTGGTTCTTTCATAAACGCTGGTATATACGGATAACTGCTGGCGTATATAGTCTTCCAGAAACTGGAAGGTACAGATATTACCGCCGGCACCGTGAAGAAAAACGATGTTAAGCTCCCGTACCTCCTCGGCTCCGCTCTGGGCGGATAGTGTCGTACAGGGAAGTGCTATCTGGCAGCACAGAGAAAGCGTAATGGAAAGGACTATTATCCTCTTTATGGTTTTACTCATTTGGGACCGCCGTTTATCTGAGAACAGGTAAAGCACGGGATATCCGCTTTTTGCTGATAATATAGCACGATAAGTAAATGCAATCCACTTGACAGTGGAAAAACGGGTATCGTAAAATATATTACGATATATCGTTATAACGCTTTTTTCATTCGGAAGGAATCTGTATCAGGGAGTCTTTTAGTATGATTGGTCGTGGAAGAAGAATCGGCGGATTCGGACGGTTTGGCGGGATGTCGGAAGCCGCGAACGTGGTCTTATGCCCCGTGTCCGGGGTCGTGGAGTTCATCTATTGTCTCACCGGATTGAATACCGGTGAAATAGAGAAGTATATTACTGAAATATCTTCAAACAGGAAGTTCAGGGACCATATGGAAAAGGACCGGGACAGCAGATACCGGGGATATTATGGCATCGGTTCGGTACTCGGTGAAATGATATACGCTTTGTGCCGTATATTGAGACCGGATACTTTCGTTGAGACAGGAGTATCCAGCGGGATATCGTCCTCATATATCCTGTGTGCCCTTGAGGAAAACGGCAAAGGAGCTCTGCATTCGATAGACCTTCCCTGGTGGGACGAGGAAAGCGGCTGGATGATTCCTGATTATTTAAGGCACAGGTGGCACCTTGAGATGGGCAGGAGTTCCGAAAAACTCCCTCCCCTGCTTGAGAAATTGGGAAAGCTGGATGTATTTATGCATGACAGCGAACATTCCTATCGGAATATGCTGCGGGAGTATGAGACCGCCTGGAAATATATGGGTGATAAAGGAGTACTTCTTTCTCATAACATCTCTTATTCCGGGGCTTTCCCCGACTTCTGTAAAAAGGCGGGAGTAAAGGGATATATATTCGGTGATATGGGCGGCGCCGTTAAGAAATAGCACAATAAAAATATGGCGGATTACTCGTTTTGCACGCCTGAACAGGATGTGATACGATATATCAAGATATAATTTACAAAATCGGGAATAATTTGAGTTATTTACACGAAAACGGTGGGAAAAACATTGAATAAACACCGTAATTATACCGGGCACCGGCGGGAAAGACTTTTCCAGAAGGGCGATTTCAAGTATATCCTGCTTCAGCAGTTGCGGGACAAACCCAGTTACGGGTATGAGATTATGCGCGACCTTCAGGAGCGCTTCCATAGCTTCTATACGCCGAGCCCGGGTAGTATTTATCCTACGCTTCAGATGCTGGAGGAAATGGGATACGTAACATCGGATGAAAGAGACGGTAAAAAGGTATATACTATTACGGATGACGGCCTCAATTTCCTTAATGAGCAGACTGAATCGCAAAAAAGAATCAGAAGCCAGATAAAAAGCTGGTGGAATCCTGAAAATATTGATGCTGTGCGCCTGACTATGAGCGAATTGGATAAACTCGTCGGTTTGCTCAGGGAGAGGGCGCGCACTGCCGATAAGAAAGAGCTTGGTAGCATGCGGAAAGTAATTTCCCGCGCTTACGAAGAGATACTGAAAGAATAGAGTTTCGTTGGTGCGATATCGGAAGTCCGGTGTGCTATCGGAGATATGGGAAGTATTACCGCTAGATGAAGACAGTACTGCGTGTAACCGGATTTGTTAAAGGCCACTGGCACTGGTTGGCGTTTGCCTTTGTTTGCCTGGCATTGAGCACCGCTTTCAGCCTGATTGTTCCCAGGATGCTGGGAAGAGGCATTGATACTGCCCTGCGGGTTACGGAAAGCGGTTTCCTGTGGTGGCCGATGCCGCGTGAACAGGCTATCTGGTGGATAGCCGGCGCTGTGGTTATAGCCAGTGTCCTGAGAGGAGCTTCCGAATACGGTCAGACTTACCTCAGCCAGACCGTTTCCCAGAAGACGTCTTACGATGTCAGGAACTGGATATACGAGCGTCTGCAGCGCCTTAGTTTCGCATATCACGACCAGGCACAGACCGGGCAGTTGATGTCCCGGGCTACCGTTGATGTCGAAGCGATAAGGATGTTCTTCGCCATGGGAATACTCGGTATATTGCAGCTATCGATTATGCTTATTGCCATATCGGTAATCCTGATTATGTTGAACTGGAAGCTGGCGTTACTGACGCTTGCCTTTATGCCGCTGATTGCCTGGAGAACAATAACCTTCTCAAATCATCTCCGCCCCATCTGGCTTAAGATTCAGGAACTTATGGCTGCTCTCGGCATAATACTTGAAGAGAGCCTTACCGGAATAAGGATAGTGAAGGCATTTTCGAGGCAGAAAGAAGAGGGTAAGAAATTCTCGGACCAGGCAACGCTGCTCTACGATGAGCAAATCGGAGTTGCCCAGCAGATGGCTTTCAACGTGCCTCTGATGCTGCTGTTTATGTCCTTACCCACCGCGTTAATCCTGTGGTATGGCGGTTCTCAGGTGGTTACCGGCGCTATGACAATCGGTGAAATTACCGAGTTTCTGCTCTATGTAGGGATGCTGGTGATGCCGGTCCGGCGTATGGGAATGATGGGAAATGTGCTGTCACGTACCATGTCTGCCGGCGAAAGAATACTCGAGATACTCGATACGGAATCGGCGGTCAAGGAAAAACCGGGTGCTGTCGATGTAGGAAAGGTCGAAGGTTCGGTTACTTTTGAAGGGGTCAGTTTCAGCTATGACTCACTGGCACCAACGCTGGATAATATTAGTTTCAACGTGCAGCCGGGCAACCTGGTAGCTTTGCTGGGAGGTTCGGGAAGCGGTAAAAGCACTATTGCCAATCTCCTTCCGAGATTCTATGACGTAACCGCCGGGCGCATTGCTATCGATGGAGTTGATATCCGTGATATGACCATTGCCTCGTTGCGCAGGAATATTGGTATTGCTCAGCAGGATATATTCCTGTTTTCAGGCACTATAAAAGATAATGTCTCTTACGGTTCGGTAAGTGCGAATACGGAACAGATTGAGACCGTTTCCAAAGCGGCGCACCTTCATGAATTCGTAACTACTCTCCCCGACGGCTACGATACCTGGGTGGGAGAGCGTGGCCTGACTCTATCCGGCGGCGAAAAACAGAGGCTGGCGATTGCCCGTACTTTGCTTATAGACCCCGGTATCCTTATCCTGGATGATTCGATGTCCAGCGTTGATGCCGAGACGGAGCGTTTAATCCGGGAAGCATTACGCATACTTATAAAAGGGAGAACGACCTTTATAATTACCCACCGTATACCTATTATTAAGAATGCAGACCTGATTCTTATGCTCAGGGACGGTAAACTGATTGAATCGGGAAAGCATGATGAGTTGATAGCGAAAGAGGGCCTGTATTACCAGACTTACCAGACGCAGCTCATTGCGGATGATAATAATGACGGATAATTAGTATAGGGAGGAGCCTGTATGTTTCACGGTGGTGGTGGTGGTGGCATGTGGCATGGTGGTGGCGGAGGCGGGGGCAGAATGCTCAGCGCCACCGATATAGATGAAGATGAGGAATTCGGTAAGCTATACGATAGTAAGGTCGTAGCGCGGTTGCCGAAGTACCTGGTCCCGGTTAAAAGATGGCTGGGACTGGGTGCCGTCGGTATGATAATCCGCACCCTCGCCCAGCTTGCCCAGCCCTACCTTATCGGTCTGGCTACGGATAGGTTTATCCAGCAGGGAAATCTCAGCGGGCTTAATGTTATCGTTATCGTGCTTATTGTGACGTTGCTGCTGATGTGGGCGGGAGAATATATACAGACTCTGTACCTCGCCTATGCCGGACAGTCGGTTCTCTACAGGATGAGAACGGAGATGTTCGACCACCTGCACCGGCTGTCATTAGGCTTCTTCGACCATAACAAGGTCGGTAAGCTGATGTCCCGTGTGCAGAACGATGTCAGTCAGCTTCAGGAAGTAATTACCAATGGTGTCCTGAATATTATAACGAGTTTTCTGACTCTGGTTGGTATTACGGTTGTCATGCTCCTTATGAATGCCAAGCTGGCTCTGATTACGCTTTCCATTGTGCCGATACTGTGTATAGTAATCTTCATCTGGCAGAAATACGCCCGCCGTGCTTTCATCAGGGTAAGACAGGCAATCGCCATCGTGAATGACCAGCTCCAGGAAAGCATATCCGGAGTTCGTGTCGTTCAGAGCCTTTCCAGGGAAGATATAAACGCGGACCAGTTCGATGACGTAAACAGGGCTCATCTTGATGCCAATATCGACGCCGTTAGACTTCAGGCCATTATGATGCCCACTGTCCAGATAACGACTGCTATCGCCTATGCTTTGCTGATTATCTTCGGTGGTTATCAGGTACTTAACGGCACCATGCAGGTCGGTATCCTGCTGAGCTTTATCCTCTACATTCAGCGTTTCTTCGAACCTGTAATGATGCTGACGATGCAGTACACCCAGCTTCAGCGGGCAATGGCTTCCGGCGCAAGGATTTTCGAGCTTCTCGACGTCGAACCGACGATTACGGATGCTCCGGCGGCGGTTGTATTACCTCCCATTGAAGGCGAGGTGAAATTCGATAATGTCAGTTTCTCCTATGAACCGGGTATCGAAGTGCTTCATGATATAAACCTTACTGTCAACCCCGGAGAAACGGTGGCATTTATCGGACGGACGGGTGCCGGTAAGAGCAGCCTGATGAACTTGGTCTCGCGTTTCTACGAGATAAATGAGGGTGAGGTCTTGGTAGAAGGTCACAGCGTGTCTTCGGTTACCCAGGAATCATTAAGGAAACAGGTGGGAATCGTCCCTCAGGAAGCGTTCCTGTTTTCGGGTACGATTGAAGATAATATCCGCTATGGCGAACTAGAAGCCAGTCATGAAGACGTTGTCCGGGCGGCAACTGCGGCGGGAGTCCATGATTTCATATCCCATCTTGAACGCGGATATGAAACCCAGGTCGGTGAAAGAGGCCACAACCTGAGTGCCGGGCAGCGCCAGCTTGTCTGCCTGGCGAGAGCAATCCTTGCCGACCCGCCGATTATCATACTGGATGAAGCTACCTCGAACGTGGACACCAATACCGAACGTGTCATGCAGAAAGCGCTTCGCAGT
>CAZIYN010000122.1:0-6967 GCA_964543495.1 uncultured Dehalococcoidales bacterium
GGATAAATCCCTGTCCGTGCTGAGCCGCCAGAGGTCCCGTATGCCCGTGCATACAGGTGCGGAACATTATGATATCCGGCTTGATTTTAACCAGGTTCTCATAGTCCAGCCCCCACCTCTCCATCGTCCCGGTAGCGTAGCTGTCTGCAACGATATCCGCCCATTCCACCAGACGCTTCGCCAGCTCTATTCCTTTCGGATGTGACATATTGAGGGTAATATTATACCGCTTCCCTATCTGTGAATAGGCGAAGTAATAACTATTCTCAGGGTCGGGCTTGCCCCCGGCAAAAGGTCCCAGGCTTCTCAGGGCATCGAACCGCTCTCTCGATTCCACCTTGATAATATTCGCCCCGTAAAAAGCCAGCGGGTTCAGCGTGAACGGACCTGTCGCTGTCCAGGTAAAGTCCAGAATATTTACGCCTTCGAAAGGCCGTTTTTCACCTGCCATCAGGTTTTCCTCTCGTCAGATAACGTTCGCCTGCTTCAGAGTAATATAATCGTCCCTGGACAACCCGAGTTCATTCATATAAATTTCTTTATTGTGTTCGCCGATATGCGGTGCCCGACGGCGGATACTCAGGGAGCCTTTCGCCAGTTTTGCGAAAGCTCCGGGATAGGTAATCGTTGTTCCCAGTTCGGGATGCTCCACCTTTTCCCAGTACTCCCTGTCATCAAGCTGCGGAAAACTCAGCATATCCTCGGGTGTAAACACAGGATAAAGCTGGATGCCCCTTTCCTGAGCGCCGGCCCACAGTTCGGCCTTGGTGTGCTGTATAAAGAACCGGGCAAAACTTTCCGTGATTTCGTCGGCGGTCTCCTGGGAAACCGTCTGCCAGTTGAAGGTTCTCCATTCAAGATTCTTTAAAGTGTCACTCGCCGCACCTTCCTCGATAACCCATTGAGTCAGTCCGTTGGTACTCGGCAGCATTCCCGGTTCCACAAACGGGAAAAACTTCACTCCGCCGTCTTTGCACGGGTAGGTGAGGGGTACATCGATATAGGTGACCTCTCCGGTGGGACTGGTCTGGGGGCGGGGCCAGATTCTCCCGGACCTCTTCACTATCTGTCCGTTGACCGGCCAGAGCCCCTGTACCTCGGGACCTGTCGTCCAGGCAAGGCCCATCAGGGTAACGGCGTCTATATACTGTCCCTTACCGGTAATACCTCTCTGGTAAAGGGCAATCATACTTCCGATTACAGCTTGCATGGCGGCGAAGAAATAAGAGATTGGAAAGCTGGCTCCCAGCGGAGGTCTGTCCGCATCACCGGTTACATATCCCAGACCTGACAGAGCCCAGAGAACGCTATCAGACGCATTGTAATCGCGATAGGGACCTGACTGGCCGAACGGGGTAATAGATGCCATAATAATGCCCGGATTGACCTCTTTTAATGTCTCATAACCGAGTCCGAGGTTCTGCATATATCCGGGATTAAATGATTCTATAATAATATCGGTAGTTTTACATAATGTTTTAAATATTTCTCTACCATCAGCCGTCTTCAGGTTGAGGGTTATTCCCCGTTTGTTGGTATTGAACCCCATCCAGTACAGGCTTCTCTCTGGATGAGGAATGTCAAGGTAGAAGGGACCAAGCCTCCGTGACGGGTCGCCGCCCGGCTTCTCTATCTTTATAACGTCGGCTCCGAGGTCGCCCAGTAACCTGCCGCCGATAAACCCTCTCTCATTCGTGAGGTCGAGCACCCGGTAAGGAGAAAGCATTCCTTCGTTTTCAGATACCATATCTTCCTTTCTCAGAAATACAGAGTGTACATTACTTACCGGTAACAGGGTGTTTCCAGTGAAACGGGACAAAACCTATATCGGGATAGGGAGAATAAGCTGTCGGCGGAGCATCGCTTCCCGGGGCTCTTCCCGCCGCAATCATTGGCGTTTCCGCCCAGCCTTCGGCAATTGGCGACCTGTAATGCAAACTGTAAAACAGCTTCTTAAACTTCCATTTGCCGTCTTCCTTGACGAACTCGTTTTCATATACGCCGTGTCCCAGTACCGACCTTACCGGTCCTCCAGGCTCAACGGGTCTTGCCTGAATCATGGTGCAGTACCACCTTCCTTTAGCAGTCTTACCGTCTGGCCCTATATCCACAACACCTTGGTGCTGCATGTGAAAAGCCATATCTCCCGGCTCGCGGGGCTGACCACCCCTTCCAAGGTAGTCCAGGAAAAACCGCCTGACTCCATCCTTACCGCAGAAAACGCCGCGGTCGCCGACTTCTATCGACTCCGCACTGTCCGAAAACAAGTCGACCACTTCCTGGAACATTTGATTATCCAGATAATAGCCGTAAATCTTTTCCAGTTTGTCTATCTCTATTATATCTTCAACAGTCTGCAACCTAGCTTCCAGCTCATCCTGACTCATAGAACTTCCCCCTTTACCGGCGGTCTACTGCTGTTTCCCGCCGTACATACCTTTCGGGCCGGTGGTGAAGTGGAAAATAGGCCGGTCTGCCCTGATAACCCTCAGGGGGCAGTGTTTCATCCCTTTCGGTATAAAGGCGATGAAGCTATTGGTAAGCAGGTGCTGTTCACCGTCCAGCCACAACTCGACTTCTCCGCACAGGTCGTAGACATCATTCGGGTTGGTACCGAAAAATCCCATAACCTCATCGAAATCGTGGGTATGTTCCTGCGGGCCCGGCCCGGTCCCTTTGAAAAACCAGGTCGTAGCCATATAAAATGCCCCTTCCACTACCTCTTCATCGAGGTAAAGGACCCGCTTCCTCACATCCGGCGGAGGCATATTCGGGGTGAATTCGGCTGCCTCGTTTACCTTGGGCTTTAATACAATATATTTATCCGTTTTCATCATTTATCTCCCTTACCCTCTTTTTCGGGATATTCAAAGAACCCCTTACCTGTCTTGCGTCCCAGCCAGCCCATAGCTATCATTCTTTTCATCAATGGCGGCGGTGCGTACTGCGGGTCTTTAAGCTCTTCGTACATTGCGGTAGCGCCCTTATATACGGTATCCAGTCCTATGAGGTCGAGTGTCTCTAGCGGCCCCATGGGATGCCCGGCACCGAGCTTGAAAACGGTATCGATATCCGCCGGCGTGGCGATTCCTTCATCTACCAGCCTGACAGCGTTCAGGAAAAACGAGGTTGAAATCCGGTTGGAGATAAAGCCGGGTTTATCCTTCGCCACTACCACCGTCTTGCCAATCGATTCCCCGAACTTCTTCGCCGTTTCGATTGTTTCATCACTGGTCGCGATTGTCCTTACCATTTCCAGAATCTTCGTCAGCGGCACCGGGTTGGCAAAGTGCATTCCCAGCACCTTCTCAGGCCTCCCGGTAGCCGAAGCGATATCCGCCACCGAGAGGACAGAGGTATTCGTCGCCAGTATGGCATGCTCGGGACAAACGCTGTCCAGCAGTTCGAACACGTTTTTCTTTACCTCCATATCCTCCGTCACAGCTTCAATGACAAGGTCGCAGGCACCGAAATCACTTAAATCGGTAGTGCCTTTTATCCGTCCCAGGACCGCTTCTTTTGCCTCTTCGGATATCCTGCCTTTTTCGACATTTCGACTCAGATAGTATTCAATCGATTTCAGTCCTTTATTCAGCAACTCATGACTGATATCGGAGATGATTACATTGTAGTTCGATTCAGCACAGGTCTGGGTAATACCGGAGCCCATTATTCCGCAACCGACAACACCGATAGTCATGGTATCCATTTTCCCGTCCTCCTCTGATATATGGTAGTCATAGCCTCTGGGGTCCAAAAATCTATACGTCATCTTTTCAGTATCGTAACCGCACAGGCGGCATTATCATCTATTACCCAGCCACCGGCGTTTTCTGTCAGTCCTGTTCTGGGATTATTCACCTGGCGGTCGCCGGCTTCTCCTCGCAACTGCCAGACAATTTCGGCTACCTGAGCAAGGCCTGTTGCCGCTACCGGGTGGCCCTTCGCCGCCAGCCCTCCGCTCGGGTTGACGGGTTTCAAGCCGCTTATCTCCGTTTTCCCGCTGTCAATCATCTCACCGGACTCGCCCTCGCCACAGAAACCGAGTTCTTCATATATCATCAGTTCCGCCGGCGCCATGCCATCGTGTACCTCGGCGACATTAATGTCTTCCGACCCGATTCCCGCCTTTTCATAGGCAAGCTTCGCCGCTCGTGTTTCGATATTTTCGTGAGATTCACCCGGCATTATAACGGTTCCCGATACCAGCTCGCATGAAGCCACCTCTATCAGAGGCTTTGAGGTATATTTACGCGCTGCTTCTCTGGTGCAGACAATAGCTGCGGCGGCGCCGTCACCCATCGTGGAGCACATGTACAAAGTCAGCGGATAAGCAATCACGCGGGCGTTCAGGACCTCCTCTATCGAAAGAGGTTTCCTGAACTGAGCGTTGGGATTGAGTGAACCGTTTTTCGAGTTCTTCACCGCCACTTTAGCAAAATGCTCCTGCGTTATAGAGTACTTCTCCATCCATTTTTTCAGGTTCATCGCATATAGAGCAGGGAACATAAAGCCAAATTTCCCATATGGGGTGCCGGAAGCCATCGCTTCAGCCGATTTCGCGGTATCGTCGGTGAACAGTTTCTCAACGCCTAATGCCAGGCCGACATCATAATTCCCGGATGCCACCTCGAGACAGGCGGACCTCAGCGCCGTCGACCCGCTGCTGCAGGCGTTCTCTATATTGATTATGGGGATACCGTAAAAACCGGCAGCTCCCAGTACATGCTGGCCTATAGTCCCCTTGAGGTCGGTCAACTGGTAACCGAGAGCATTCGCCGCGTAGGCAACCTGTATATCCTTAGCCGGTATTCCGGCATCATCCACAGCGTTCCAGACGGCCTCTCTTCCGAGGTCCTGCAGGCTCCTTTCGAGGAACTTGCCGAAACGGGTCATTCCCACACCGATTATTACTACATCTCTCATTCTAACTGCTCCCGCCTGGACTCACCGGTCTGAATTTATAACTCATTATATCGTTGCCCTCGCCGTCTTCTTTCAGCTTCTCGATAACCAGCTCGACTTCCATTCCGTCTTTCAGTTCTTCGCCGGAGGGGTCGATTCCGGTTATGAGCGACCATATTCTGACGCCTTCTTCGAGATTAATATAGCCCTGGATTGACGGAGCGGGGAAACCGGGCAGGGCAGCATTGCAGACGCTGAACATATCTATTTTCCCTTTACCGTTCAGATGCATCTCTTCCATGGTATCTTTTTTCAGACACCGGGGGCAGACCATCAGGCGAGGAAAGCTGACATAGCCGCACTTCCTGCATTTCGCTCCTAATAAATAGGGCTTTTCGCCCGGAGACTGGGGTATATAAAATATACCTTCCTGCACCGGGACCTGTCTGGTATTTGTGCTATCGGTCATTATTATTCTCCCGTGCCTATAACGCCATCTTTTACCAATCTCTGAATATCATCTTTACTGTAACCGAGTCCGGACAGGACTTCCCTGGTATTTTCTCCCGGAGGTGCTCCCGGATTTCTTATACTCCCCGGCGTCTCGGATAGTTTTATTGAAATACCGGGTTGTCTGACCTTACCTCCGCTTGGATTGTCTATTTCCACAATCATATTACGATATTTCAACTGGGGGTCTTCGGCGACCTCTTCCAGAGTATAGACGCGGCTTACCGGAACATCAGCTCCGGACAGGATTTCAAACCACTCGGCGCCGGTATGTTCGAGGAACTTCTCTTCGAAACGTTTCTTTATTTCTCCGGCTTTGCCTGCGTCGAGCTGATATGGAACAAGGTCTTCGCAGTCGAGAACGCGGCACAGGTTGGTAAAAAACCAGGGTTCCGCTGCTGCTATGGAAATATACTCACCGTCACCAGCCTTATAGAAATTGTAATAAGGTGTCATCCCGGCGGTTACCCTCTGCTCTTCGGGCGGCTTGCCCGACTGAAAATAACGTCCCAGGTATAGCGACATCATACTGACAGCACCATCGGTCATGGATATATCCACGAACTGCCCTCTTCCCGTTTTCTCACGTGCCGCCAGCGCCGCCAGAATTCCGATTGCCGCCTGCATTCCTCCGGCCGCGATATCTCCTATCAGGTTTCCCGGTACGAAGGGCGGTTCGCCCGGACGACTCATCGCGGCTACTACTCCCGACTGGGATATGTAGTTGATATCATGCCCGGGTAAATCGTGATAGGGCCCATCCTGTCCGTAGCCGGTTATGGCACAGTATATCAGCTTTTCGTTCTTCTTCCTGAGAGTCGGGTAATCCAGACCGAGTCTTTCCATTACTCCGGGACGGAATCCCTCTACAACCACATCGGCATTTACAGCCAGTTTACTGAATATATTCTTTCCTTCTTCGGATTTTAAATTGAGCTGGATACTTCTCTTGTTGCGGTTTACGGGTTCGTAGGGAGAACCGGGAACGGCGAATTCTTCGGCGGCGGGTACTGCAACTCCGGGTTGCCTGACCTCTTCTATCTTGAGAACATCCGCCCCGAGGTCGCCGAGTATCATCGTGCAGTAAGGACCGGGAGCGTACCGGGTAAGGTCAAGGACTTTCAAACCTTCAAGAGCCTGTGTCATTGTTCTGCCTTATCTGCCCTTGAAGACAGGCTTCCTCTTCTCTACGAACGCTCTCATTCCCTCCTCTTTATCCTCGGAGGTGCTATCAATTAGGGAATACATTATAGCCAGTTCAAGACGCATATCGGAATCAACCATCATCGTCTTGTTTATATACCACTTCGACAACCTCATTGCCACCGGGCTCTTCTCGGAGAGGGTTTCCGTCATTTCCTCTACCGCTTTATCGAGTTCTCCCATGGGAACAGCCCGGTTCACCAGCCCCATCTGCTCGGCTTCCTTCCCTGAAATACGTTTTCCCGTAAGGATTATCTCTTTCGCCCTGCGCATACCCACGAGTAATGCCAGCCTGTAGACGCAGCCTCCGCCACCGAAGAGACCCACGTTAATATGCTGGTCACTGATG
>CAZIYN010000123.1:0-6966 GCA_964543495.1 uncultured Dehalococcoidales bacterium
CGGTCGTATATCTTCACGCCGAGTCTCAGACATTCCCTGTAGAGCGAGTTCTTCACGCTGGAACCCCAGACCCTTACCGTGTACTTGGCGTTGTAGTCGTAGGCGAAGCAGAGCTTGGTCTCCTCGTCCCTGAACTCGGCGCCTTTGAAATCGTCGTCGGAGTCCCTAATCTTCATCCCCATCTGCTCTATCTCCAGGAGGCAGTCATAGCTTTCGCGGCAGGTGATGTACTGTTGGATGCCGTTCCTGAACCCTCCCATATTATCGATGGAAGCCTGTGAGTACTCCTCCGGGGTAACCTTGCAGGCGGGATTGGTGGTAGCAGCATGCCAGTGGTCGACTCCCGAGCCGCCGGCGCCACTGGTCCTGACGGCTCCCTTATCCACCAGAACGACTTTGACTCCCTTCCGGGCGGCGCCTATCGCCGCCCAGCAGCCGGCAATGCCACCGCCGAGTACAAGGACATCGCAGGCGACCTCGTTCTCCTTGCCATATCTGATTGGGTAAGGCCAGCGGGGGGCTTTATTCTCAATCAAGTCTTCAAAATGCATTTCCCCTTCTCCTTTGCATTTATTAAAATATTACTTTGTCATTCTGGAGTCCGCCTCTGGCGGACGAAGAATCTCAGGGCGGGGTGATAGCAATACTGGTATTATAAACGCTGCAGTACTTCTTCTCTATAGAAAGACTCCGCGTACTTGCAACCTATTCTCTTTCCCATAGTCTCGGCGCTTGCCTTTATGCGGTCGGCGAACTCCGGCAGTACCGGGTCACCTATCTGGCTGGGATGGCACCTGAAAGCCGATACCTTTTTATCGAAGGTGCCGGTGATATCCACGTAGTAATTCGGCTCCCGGGTCATCCAGAGCAGAATTTCCTGTACTTTATGGGGTTGAAGCCCCTCTTCAAGGAGGTCGCGATAAGCATTCGGAGCCAGGGCGGTGGGCCAGACGGTATCGAGGACTATCCTGCCCAGAATACGGTGGTCGCGGTTGGTCATATAGCGTACGTGCTGATAAGGGTCGCAGGTGGCGACGGTGCGCGGTTTATACGAGAGTATCAGGCGCAGAAGTTCCGTACGGAAATCAAGTGTGTATTCCAGTCCGAGGTCGGGATGCCGCAGGAAAACGACCTCCTTGACTCCAAGTATTTTAGCGGCGGCAAGCTGCTCCTTTTCACGTGTCTTTGCCAGTTCTTCAGCCGTGATAGCCGGGTCCATGTGCCCCTTGTCGCCATTGGTGGCGACTACGTAGATGACGTCTTTTCCCTCCTGAGTCATTTTAGCCACCGTACCCGCCATCCCCCACTCGGTATCGATAGGGTGCGGTGAAAACACAAGCATATAGGCCGAATTATCGCTCATAAAAAACTCCTTCGGAAAAAGAATTTGTCTAGAATTCTACTCCGAAAGAAGAAATGATGCAATCGTAAAACTTTACACCCGAGTTTGTTGCGATATATCATAATAATAACTCCGATGAACGAAAATCAAGAATACGCGGTATGCAATCACTGCACATACAAACTGGTTTCTATAGCTTATAAACGGGCTCCTCTTTTCCGCTTTTTCCGCGAGCCTTTGAAACTTGGGATGCGTTACCTGGCATGGTTCCATCAAGTAGATGCGAAGGAGTTTAAAGTACGGACTCCGAATTGCCACCAGTGCATACGTTTTTATAAGACTGCCCTTTTCGAAAAATCGGTAAGTTTTTGCTGGCTCCATAACCGGTTCAATCCGATATTCAATAAGCTAATAGCGAAAATCGTAACAGATGATGAGCGGAAACAGGCAAAGGTCTACGCCGACGCTGCCTCAGAAGGTAATGTAAGCATGGAAGAAGCGGACGAGTGGATGAAAGACCTTAGCGCGACTTTATGACGGAGACTCACTGTGAGTGAAGATAAAGGACAGCAGCGGCGTGAAGCAATGGGTAAAGACACCATCTGGCGTCTGCTGCTCCGCTTTTCCGGTCCGGCGATTATCTCGATGACGGTCGCTTCCAGCTATCAGCTCGTGGATGCAATATTCGTCGGGCGTCTCGGGCAGGAATCGCTGGCGGCGATGAGTGTCGTTTACCCGCTGGTACTTTCATTCGTCGCCATCGCCTCGGGGACCGGTATCGGAATAACCTCACTCATTTCACGTAGCCTGGGTGCAGGCGATAGCGAGGGCGCGGACAAGGTTGCCGGCACGGCGGTCAGCCTTTGTTTCATCCTGGCAGGTGTCGTAGCTCTTATCTGCCTGCCTAATCTTGAATGGATTCTTAGCACCCTGGGAGCCAGCGGTGAAGTCCTGCCACTGGCGAAAAGCTACAGCTCGATTATCATCTGGTTCACCGTGTTGAATTACGGCTCGATGCTGCTTTCCAATATCATCAGGGCTGACGGCAATCCGATATTCTCAAGTTCCGTGGCGATTACTTCTTCATTGATAAATATCGGGCTCGACCCCCTGCTAATTTTCGGTCTGGGACCGATTCCGGCGATGGGAATAAAAGGAGCAGCTCTGGCTACGGCGATTGCCCAGGGAATAAGCGTATGTGTATTCACCACGTATGTGGTTACCGGCAGGACTGCTTATAAATTCAGGCCGCACTATTTCATACCATCTTTGAGTATAATTGCCGGTATATACAGAGTGGGCGTAGCTTCGATTATACGGTCGGGGGCCCAGTTCGTGACGATGGGCGTCATCAACAGGACAGCGGCTTCCTTCGGCGTCACGCCGCTGGCGATTATGGGTGTTCTGGTGAGGGTGGGCAGGTTCGTGCTGATGCCCACTCTGGGACTGGGACAGGGTATGCTGCCGCTGCTGGGATACAATTTCGGAGCAGGGAATAAAAGAAGGGTTGCCGAGCTTCTTTTCAAGGTGGGAATCGCCGGTGTCAGCTGGACGGCCTTCTGCTGGCTGGTAATTATGATATTCCCCACCCAGGTTATTTCATCTTTCAATGCCGATGCGTCCTTCATGCAGGAAGGCTCTCAGGCTCTGAGAATATACGGGATGGTCTATTTCGTAATCGGGATACAGTCGATTCCCGGGTTCTTTTTCCAGGGAATTGGCAGAGGTTTGCCTGCCTCGGTACTGACTCTGGCACGGAGTATCTTTATCCTGCTGCCGCTTATCCTGATACTTCCCCGTTTCATGGATGCCACCGGAATCTGGGCATCCTACCCGATTACGGATGTCCTCAGCCTGATAATTTCACTTACCTGGGTGGCGAGTGAATTCCGCAAACAGGGACTGGACATCAGGTGGTGGAGGTAGCCAACAATAGTGTAAGTATTTTAAAGAGTCAAATCATATACTAGATAGTATTGACAAATAGATACTGAGAATGTACTTTATGTTATATAATTCTGTAGTCTATATATCGGTGATATTATGCAACAGATTAGTCCTCAGAAGTCGGATATAATGGTATTTGCTGGAGCTGGCGCCTCTGCAGGTCTAGATATACCTACCACTCCTCAATTCATTTCATTATTAAAGAATCGTTGGGAAGGAATGAATACATTAATCCAACGATGTCTGAAGTACATCCAAAGTGTAAAACCAAATGAACATGTTAAAACTATTGATTCAGAAGTATTGCGTGATTGGTTAATATCACTAAGGGATACGGCAGAAGATTTAGAGATAATACTTGAAAATCAACCGTTTGATACAAGTTTGCAGTCTAATACTGTTGTCCATAAGTTAGTGAGTACTATAATTACGGAACTCGACTTGATTATTCGAGAAACTTATAGTGATGTGGATCCGATGAATGCGCATGAGCATTACGCTCCTTTGCTGGATATACTATCCAAGTACACTAATTTTATTCCCTTTTTTACTACTAACTATGATCTTGTACTTGAATCTATGGAAGCAGCGTCCGATTCTTATTGGAATGTGGAGAGAGGAATTGGAAGGAGTGGTGTGAAATTCATATTGAATCAAAATAGATTTGGAAGTATATCGGAGAACCAAAAAACACTCCACTTATTTAAATTACATGGTTCAACTGATTGGTGGAAAAATAATCAAACGGGTGGTATAGAGTATTTCCAGTTTGGTAATACTCCCAGTAATATTGAAAATTATATGGATTTACTGATTTATCCCACTAGAGAGAAGTTTGAAAAGGTTAATGATGAACCTTTCTCCTTTTTTTACAATATGCTTGCAAGTTATTTAAATCTTAAAGGGATGAAGTTGTGTATTGTTATCGGGTATTCGTTTCGTGATAAAAAGATTAATGAATTATTCATACCAGCAATTGAGAGTGGGTTACGCTTAGTAGTTATTGATAACCGTGCTAATCACGAGGATTTAAATGAGCAACTTAATATTTCCGATATCGAGAGTAAGATAAGAATTGTAAAGCTAGGATTCGGAAAATGGAATGATACAAAAGTACGTAACTTATCTGTTGCACTTACAAGTGAGCTTAGTAAATTACAAAATATTCCATGAGAAGCTAATTAGCTTTTATAGCCTTGCTTTCCCTTTTTATTAGTGTAATAACGAGCTATATTATTGAGTGAAGGGATATCTTAGTCTTTTGATTGGTCAAACCCCACAGATTCCATTAACCTTTGTAGTTGTCTAAATAAATCATCCTTTTGTTTTTGGTTCTTTTTAGATGTCAGACTTTCAATAGTAAGTTTTGACACTGAATTCAATTGTTCTTCCAGAAGTTACCGATCGTCAGCTCCAACGTGCCGTACTTGTTCTAACCAGCGTCTTATTATCGGATTAAATTCCTCTTTAGGTGGTTTCTCTTCTTCAAATGACTCGGGTGGTTTTTCTTCTTCTACTCCCCTCTTCACGGGTTTTTTGATTGATTTGCGTTGCCGGGGACGAGTGTTCTCTTTAAACCAGCGGGTAACAACTTTAATTTCTGGTTTAAGTTGGTTATATAAGGGTGCTAAGAATGACCATATGAAAAATATAGCAATACCTATACCCATGACATAAGGAAATATTGTTTCAAAAAAATCCAATTACATCACCGCATCTAGATAATAATATAAACGGATAAGATCCAAATAGCGTTTTCTGATTCCTTTTCTTTTTGCATGTGTTCTTAGAACAGCATATAGACCGGCAACTATACCCAGACCAGAGATAATATAAAATCCCAGGGATAATCCAGAGCCTTGAATCATCGTACCGATTATGGTGGTGAAAACCGCAAGCGTAATTGCAGATAATATATTGAATGTGATATTGGCACCACTTAGTTCACGTTCAGACAGCGTCTTGAATAATTCCAGATTATTAGAGTGATTCCTATTGTCCCTCGGCTGGGCAAGTAACATCAGGATTAGGTCTTCAACACTTAGTTCGTCCATATATATACCTCATACATTGAGGTCGGATACAGTTGAGTATCAGTGGCGAAACTATCGGTATTATGCGAGTGAGTGGATTGTAGCTTTTCAGAGAATCATTGTCAATAGGGACCCCACATTTATTAATATGCTACTCATTTACAAATCCGGCGTTTTAGCGTAAAATCTTTCTGTAACTCTGCGAGCGGGAGTAACTCAGCGGTAGAGTTCCTGCCTTCCAAGCAGGATGTCGCGGGTTCGAATCCCGTCTCCCGCTCCAAATCTTTTATCCCCGAGAACGCATTTTCAGGAGGTCTTTTATGTCTCTCGAAGAACTCGAAAAACGGATTCAGAACCTGGAAGATGTCGAGTCAATCAAGCAGTTGCATATCAAATACATCCTTGCCCTTAACGAGCAGAAATTCGATGAAATGATAGAGTGCTTTGCCGATGATATAGTGGAAGAAGGGATACTGCGCGAACAGGCGCACAACGGGAAAAAGGAATTCGGTGCCATGCTTCTCAAGATGAAGGCCGACCAGAAGGAGGAGAGACTCTGGAAGGGCGGGCAGCTCCTGCTACACCCGATAATCAAGGTGGACGGAGATAAGGCGACGGGTATCTGGAGCTGGTTCAGGCTGGGCATGCCCCACACCTTCAGGTCGGAAATGGGGAGAGAGGTGGAACTGTTCGAGCCGTGGCAGGCGAGGTACGACATGGAGTATAAAAAGGTCAACGGCGAGTGGAAAATGAGCAAGCTGAAGTTTACCCTGCCCTGGCCCTCCGACCAGTGGTCCAAATCACCGGATTCGGAAGTAAAGTGATATTTATATGGAAATACCGCACTCGCCCGAAGACCTGAGCCCCGGCTGGCTTACGGAAGCGTTACGGCATAGTCGCGTAATCGGTTCGGGCGCTACAGTCAGCGAATTCGAATGGTCGCCTCTGGAAACGGAGGGAGGACTCTACGGACAGATATTCCGGCTGAAACTTACCTATAAGCCATCGGAGTCGGACGGACCGCGAACGGTTATTGTCAAGTTTTCCTCCGGCAACCCTGAAATGCGCCGGCGTCCCAATACCGGGGCTGCCTACGAGCGCGAAGTACGATTTTACCGGGAAATAGCCGGAGAAAACGTTATTCCGGCCCCTACATGTTACTATGCCGATATGGATGTTGAATCGGGGTGGCATATTATCCTGCTGGAGGACCTGGCTCCAGCCCGTACCGGCTCCAAAACCGGAGGGTGCTCGCGGAACGAGGCGCAAACGGCTATTCGGCATATCGCCCGTTTCCACGCCCGCTGGTGGGAGAGTCCGAAGCTCGGAGATTTTAAATGGCTGGCGCTCGCACCGGGAGTTCCCACTGATGCCGAACTTGCTATTATCCCTGAACAGCTTTGGCCCGACTTCCTCCGAAAGGTGGGTAGACCGCTGCCCGATAAGGTTATGGAAATCGGCGAATTGCTCGGGCGGCACAGGGGTAAAATAGTCCGGCACCTTTTCACGGAAAAACCCGTAACGCTGATTCACGCGGACTATCATCTGGAGAATATGATGTTCGGTACAGAGGGAGAGAAAGAGTTCTGCGTCGTCGACTGGCAGTTCGTGAGACGCGGTCGCGGAATCTGGGATGTCGCCTAC
>CAZIYN010000124.1:0-6945 GCA_964543495.1 uncultured Dehalococcoidales bacterium
TAGGTGCCGTGACCGGGAAAATAGTCAGTACTTTCCATATCGGGCTGTCAGGAAAAATAAACAGCAGCGACGAGAACCAGATAGGTACATATGCAAAGAGCGTGTAGACCAGAGAAAGCTGTTGACCTTCACGGGCATTGGGGGTAACAGCGCCGATAATTGAAGAGAGCGCGGCGAAAAGCGTGTACCCCAGCAGGAAATAGACTATACCCAGTGCCAGGAAATTACCCGGTAACTGTATCGTATCGAAGAAGCCACCGAAGCTGGCCGATGCCAGCTTTAACAGCAATGGTATGGTAGCCAGCCAGATAACCACCTGTACCAGTCCCGCAGCACCCAGCCCGATAACCTTGCCGATTAACAGCTGCCTGCTGGAAACAGAAGACAGCAATACCTCGATAAGACGGCTCTCCTTCTCGTCTCCCAGACTCTGTAAAAGATAGCCCGAAGAGAAATTCAGGGACATTGCGAGCAGGAAGCTAAAAATACCGGGGATGATTAGATTTCCGAATCCGCCCTGCTCGGTAGCCACCTCTCCCGTTTCAGTAAGCCTGGTAACCACCAGTCTTAAAGGCACTCCTATCCGGTATACCGTTTCCTCGGGCACTTTATCTGCCAGCAGATTACCGGTGAGGAAGTTTTTAATGGCTGAATTGATAACCGGGGGGGTCTCCAACTGCTTTTCAAGCGTAAACCGGTTGATAACACCCGTTGCTATATAATCTTCGGGAATTACAAAATACTCGGAAACCTCTCCGTTAATCAAAGCTTCCGTGGCTTTACTGGCAGTATCGAAGCGGACCAGTTCTATACCACCCTGGGTAGTATATTTATCGAACCCTTCGGACTCGGCTACATAGCCGATGGAGGTAATTTCAATCTCAGGCGGCGCGGCAGTCATCGAAAACAGCTTAAATAAACCGATTGCCAGTAGTGCCAGAACGGGCACGACGAGAGTCATAATAATAAAGCTTCTTCTTTTAACCGCATGGAGGAATTCATGAAGTAAAATTAAACGCGTCTTGTTCATGATTTTTTACCGACCTCCTTCAGAAATATCTCGTTGAGTGAAGGAGTGGCTACTTCGAAGCTATTGATTACAATATCATGGTTTACCAGATGGGCGAGGACCTGACGCGGAGTGGTCCCGCTGTCCAGCACAAGTTCCGTATGGTTCTTATCGGTACGCCTAACTGTAACGCCCGGTATTTCACCCAGGTTACCCTCCGATTCCAGGATTACCGAATTACCCCTGTATCTGGACTTGATTTCATCGAGGTTTCCGTAAAGGACGGCTTTCCCGTTATTTATCATTAATATGCGGTCGCAGAGTTCTTCCACCTGGTTCATCTGGTGAGTACTCAGGATAACGGTTTTACCCTCGTTCCTCAGGTCGTCCAGCATTCCTTTTAAAAGCTCGGTATTAACCGGGTCGAGACCCGAAAAGGGTTCGTCGAGGACCACCAGTTGCGGGCCGTGGATAATGGTAACTATAAGCTGGATAATCTGACCCATGCCTTTACTGAGTTCTTCGATATTTTTCTTTTTTGTATCCAGCATTTCCACTCTGCCAAGCAGCTCGTCAGCCTTTTCCCTGGCAAGACTTTTATCCATGCCCTTTAAAGAGGAAAGGTATACAATAGAGTCGATAACGCTTAATTTCCTGTAGAGTCCTCTTTCTTCGGGCATATAACCGAGCCTGCTCTTGGTATCCTCGCCCAGCGTCTCTCCGAATATCGTTACCCTGCCGGAATCAGGTCTGATAATGTCCATCATTATCCTGATGGTGGTAGTCTTACCGGCACCGTTGGGTCCGATAAGGCCGAACATCTCTCCCTGTTCAAGAGAGAAAGAAAGGTCATCAACCGCTGTTTTATCGGCAAAAGACTTTACAATACGGTTAACTTCAACGGCAGACATGTACAGGACCTCCTATTAAACAGGTATTATAACATATAGACAGCCAAAAACGGTTTTTGTTAATAAAAAATTAACAACTCTATCGACTAATCAACACGCATTAGCTCTATGACCTTGAATTTGGTAAAATAGCTAATAACAAATGAGGGAAAGGAGACCATTTTGGCGGATAATAACGAAGTAAGACGCCTTCAGGAACTTGCCTGCGATATGCGTAAGAAGCTTCTGTATCTGTGCGGTACCTATGAGGGAGTAGTGCACATCGGGGGAGACCTTTCGATGACAGATATCCTTATCGGGCTCTTTCATCACGGTCTGAATGTCAATCCCGACGATATACAGATGCCGACGAGAGACCGATTTATCCTGAGCAAGGGGCACGGTGCCGTCTGTATGTATATTGCAATGGCATTAAGAGGATTTTTCGATTACGATGAAATTTTAAGGACGTACGGTAAACTGGATAGCGCCTACGGAATGCACGTATGTAAAGTATACCTTCCCGGAGCCGAATGCTCGTCCGGTTCGCTCGGGCAGGGCCTGGCAGTAGCTGTAGGAATGGCGTTCTCCGCCAGACAGAAGAAACAGAGCCATCGGGTCTTCTGTATGATGGGTGACGGAGAGACCTGCGAAGGTGAAATCTGGGAAGCGGCAAATACCGCCGGTTCTTATAAACTCGGAAATCTTATCGGTATTGTCGATAAAAACAACCAGTTGATGTCCAGCTACGCCGGTGAAAGCATGAGCTTTGAAAACTATGCGGACAGGTGGAGAGCATTCGGCTGGGACGTGGTCGAGATAGATGGTCATGATATGAACCAGATAGTAGATGCCCTCGATAACCTGCCGCCCGCAACCAGCGATAAACCGACGGCAATCATCTGCGAAACCATCAAGGGCAAAGGGGTCTCCTTTATGGAGAAGGTAGTAGGCTGGCATGCAGGAAGGTTGAGCGAGGAGGATATGGAAAAAGCAATCGCCGAGGTTGATGCAGCCTGCGTGAAAGAGAGGAGCGCATCATGATGAGACAGACAATGCATTTCGGTTCTTTCAGGTCGGCCAGGTCGGTTGTCGGCAGTACCATACACGAACTGGGACAAAAATACGACAACGTATGGGGACTTGCAGCCGATACCGGCGGCTCTCTGGCAACTTTTAAAGAAGAGTTCCCGGACAGGTTTATTGATGTAGGCATCGCCGAGCAGAACCTGGCCGGCATTGCTGCCGGACTCGCCCTTGAAGGCAATGTTCCGTTTATCGCCGGAATGATTCCGTTTATGACGATGCGCGCCTGCGAGCAGGTACGCACGGAAATTTGTTACCAGGACCTCCCGGTACGAATGATAGGGACCGGCGGGGGCTTGACCTCCGGGGGTGGCTCCACTCACAATGCCATGGAAGATATCGCAATCATGAAGTCGATGGTCAATATGACGGTACTTTCAATCGGCGACCCCAATATGATACGAGATATCCTTTTCCTGAGCATGGAATACCCTCACCCGATGTTCATCCGTCTGGCCCAGGGAAAACAGGACAGGGTTTTGTATGAGCCGGGACAGTTCGAATACAAAATCGGTACAGGTCTTACCCCGCGTGACGGCAAGGATGCTACTATTATTTCTCACGGAGAAATGGTCTTCGAATCGCTCGAAGCTGCCGGTGCTCTGGAAGAAGAGGGAATCGATGTACGGGTTATCGATATGTATTCGATAAAACCTCTGGACAAAGAACTCGTACAAAAAGCGGTGAAAGAGACCGGAAATATTCTGGTACTTGAAGACCATCTGATGGAAGGCGGGCTTGCCAGCACAATCGCGGACTTATTCGCGGATACCGGAATATATCCAGGGAAATTCAAACGACTTGGAATTCCACAGGTATATGCCGGTTTCGGCAGCGGTCCAGAACAAAGGGCGAAATACGGTTATGACCAGAATGCGGCTGTCGCTTCCATCAGGGAAATGGTTAAATAGAGTCTTGTAATTACTGTCTCTGAAATTACAGGGTGGCGCATTTCGACGCCACCCTGTATTATTTTAAGGTATCCTGTTAGAAACCGGAAGTTATATAATACAGCACGGTTATGAAAATTACGTACTCAATGGACTTCAAATGTACTCCGGAACGTGTCTGGTACTGGCTCGGTACGCCGGAAAGAGCCATTATGTGGCAGACAAATGTCGCTAAGACCGAGATTCTGCAGGAAAAGCCGGGCTGGATAGGTACCACTTTCAGGGAAACTATCGAAGAAAACGGACGCGGCACGGAGATGGAAGGAGTGGTGACCGATTACAGGGAAAATGAAGCGCTTGCCATGTATCTCCGGAGCAAATACAACACGGTAGACGTCCAATGGTTAATCGAAGACAGGGGAAAGTATACCCGCCTTACTCAGAAGTCAAACATACGTTTCAGGTCGTTCCCGGGCATACTAAGTATTATCCTGAGGCCGGTATTCAGGCAAAATATCCTGCGGCAGCTGGAAGAAGAATTCTTAAAACTTAAAGAACTCTGTGAAGATGACGAGAATTAGCCCGTACGCATAAATACCTTCACAAAAACAGTGTAAATACTTGTTGTGCAAACCACACCTTTCTGCTATATTTAGTGAATCATGTCACTTTTATTCTCGGAGTGGCACCTCATCTTCAAAAGGACCCTGGCTAACTGGCGTTTACTTTCAACGCTGATGGTGGGTGTCCTGGTTACCGTTTCACTTCTCTCTTCAACGCCCCTTTATTCAAACGCAATAAACGACCTGGGGCTAAAGCGCTCTTTACGGGAAACCCAGATAGAGATGCTGGATATGCATGTCTGGGTACCGAATGACTTTGTTAATTATGACAGTTATACCGAAGGAGCCGGTTTTATCAATACCCAGGTATCACGTAACATAAGACCCGTCATCCGCCAGGAAGAAACGTGGATAAAATCACAGAGCTACAGCGCCGGTTGGGAAGGTCGTCCTATGCCTACGGGAGGAATGAGGCCGACCGGATTTTTCCAGACTTTCAGCAACCTCGAAGACCATATCAATATTATAGAAGGACGACCTGCCAGACCTGTCGTTGCCGAACTGACAGCCGGAGAACAGGGCAATCCTGATTTTGTCATAGAAGGGATGATTGGCAGCGAGACCGCGGAATTGTTCAAAGTGGGTGTCGGCGACCGCCTGATATTCGTTACCGGTTACGGTGCGGATGAGAGGCAGATTAAGATTGAGCTTACGGCAATCATAGACCCGATTGATATCACCGAGGAATACTGGCAACTGAAAACAGATGTTTTTACCGTACCTCCTGAGGATGGAGAGGTTGCCCCAATCTTTATACCCGAGCAAACTCTTTTCGAAGGTGTTGCACGTGGTATTCCCGCTTCCAGGGCATCATATCACTGGTATTATTTCATTGATACTGACAGTATTAACTCCCAGAATGCCGCCAGAATAAGTAACGCTGTCAAGCGTATGGAACGGCAGATTTTGGCCAGCCTGCCGAGGAGCGGGATGCTTACAATGCTTGACACTGTTATCAACCAGTACCAGAACAAACTGATGTACACCCAGATTCCTCTCTTCCTGATTGTTTCCCAGATTGTCGCTATTATTCTTTATTACCTGATTACCGTTGCCAATATGCTCATTGAACGGGAGGCGGGAGAAATAGCCCTATTCAGAAGCCGGGGAGCCAGCACAAGACAAATTACCAGTATATATTTCATGGAAGGTCTGCTGATAACGGTAATCGGTACAGCCATCGGGCCCCTTCTGGGAGCTTCCGTCTTCAGCATACTCGGCAAGACGAGTGCCTTTTATGCCCTCAGCGGAGGCAATCTTTTGCCCATCAGGTTTTCAGGTACCGTTTTTATTCTGGCAGCAGCGGCGGCGGTATTGTGTCTCCTTGCGCTTATGGTCCCTGCATTCCAGGCAGCCCGCCGCGGAGTAGTCCATCACAGGCAGCAGACTGCTCGTCCGGCTTCTGCCCCGTTCTGGCAGCGGTTTTACCTTGACCTGGTGGTACTTGTCTTCGGAGGAGTACTGTACTGGGAACTGAAAGAACGCGGTTCGCTGATGACAATGGATGTCTTCGGAGGCCTGAATGTAGACCCGATATTGCTAATCACTCCGATGCTGATTTTACTCGCCGTTGCTATAATATTTTTGCGTCTTTTTCCGATTATCATCCGACTGCTGACAAAGCTGGGCACCTATCTGGGAAACGCTCCCGTGCTGTTAGCTCTATGGCATATGGCGCGCAACCCTGTCCATTACGGAAGGTTGATACTGCTGCTGATTATGGCGGGTAGTGTCGGCATGTTCTCGGCAACCTTCCTCGGCACTCTGGAACGCAGCTATAATGAGCGTACGATGTACGTCGCCGGGAGTGACATACGCCTCGAGGATATTATGGACATGACCGCCACAAAGAAAATACTGGAAGAGCGCTATCTTGGTCTTGAGGGCGTGGAAGAAGCAAATTTCGTCCACCGGGGAGACGGAAGAGTCGGAACAATGTTTACGGAAACTCCGTTCAACCTGTTATCCGTCGATGCCGCCGGTCTGGCTGAAATTGCCTGGTTCCGTGACGATTTCGCAGATGAACCGCTCACGGAAGTATTACAAACGGTTGTAGATGATGAACCACTCAAACAGGGACTCGACCTACCGGAGGGGACAGAAAACCTCGGACTCTGGATTTGTCCTGAAGAAGGAAGTCCTGAGGTAACCGTTTTTGCCAGAGTAAAAGACGGACTGGGCCATTACAGAGATAATAAACTGGGTACTACAGACAAGGCCGAATGGCAGTACCTCGAGGTACAGTTGACAGCAATTGGTACCGGTTATGTACCTCCTCCTCCACTCAATCTCACCTGTATATACCTGTCTTATGAAGGAAGGAGTACATACTGGGGCAGCCCCGGAGGTGTAAACCTTGATGACCTTCAGGTCACAGGAGCCTCCCTTTCAGGACCGATAATAGTAGAAGATTTTGAAGACATCAAGGAATGGACTCTGATGATGGA
>CAZIYN010000125.1:0-6945 GCA_964543495.1 uncultured Dehalococcoidales bacterium
ATACTCCCCTCTCCAGCCAGGGAGAGTTCTCTTTTAATTAGAGTGGTTCTGGCTGTAGAGGGGTAAGGGGTGAGGTAAATAACTATCAACCAAATGCAAACAGAACCCATATAGTTCATATTTGCTGGTCGTGTTCTGCGGGTGATATAATTTGCTTTGAATATCGTGAGTAGGAATAAGTGATAAGGTTAGAAAATGACCGCTTTCAGCAGGCTCTGGACTATATTTACAGTTTTATCGATTATGAAACGGAGCCGAGGCCGCGTGACCCCGTCCATTATGACCTGAGGCGCATGGATGAATTACTTACGCGGTTGAATAATCCTCACCTGAATACGAGCACTATCCATATCACCGGCACGAAAGGGAAGGGAAGCGTGGCGGCGATGATAACTTCCGCGCTTGCCGTTGCCGGATATAAGGCGGGACTCTACACATCTCCGCATCTGCATGTCTTCAATGAGAGAATCAGAGTAAATGACAGGATTATTCCAGACGAGGATGTTATCTCACTGGTAGAAAAATTAAAACCGGAGATTGAAAAGGTCAATAACAGGGCCACCTACGGGACCCTGACCACCTTCGAGGTAATAACAGCCCTCGGTTTTTGCTATTTCCGACAGGAGGAGGTGGACGTACAGGTAGTCGAAGTCGGACTCGGAGGGAGGCTAGACGCCACAAACATAGTCCGTCCGAAGGTATGCATTATCACCTCGATAAGCCTTGAACATACCGATGTTCTGGGTAAAACGCTTACTGAGATTGCAACTGAAAAAAGTGGAATTATTAAACCGGGCAGCGTGGTAATAAGCTCTCCCCAGCCCGATGAAGCGATGCAGGTGATTGAACAGACATGCCGGGAATGTAATACTCCGCTGATTAAAGCGGGCGTGGACGTTACCTGGGAAAATCTCGAACGCGATTCGCGCAGGCAGTCGTTCAGTTTGAACGGAAGAAAGGGTAATTACAAGTTATCGATACCTCTTCTGGGGCAGTACCAGGTGGAGAATGCAGCCGTGGCGGTCACCGCCCTCGAATGCATTATTGAAAGAGGTTTTTCCGTATCCGCCGGGCAGATAAAAGGGGGACTGGAAAAAGTGGACTGGCCCGGACGGCTCCAGGTACTGAACCGCAGTCCACTGGTGATAGCCGACGGCGCTCATAATCCGAATTCGGTAATAAAACTGAAAGAAGCGCTGAAGCAGTATTTTAATTTCGAGCGGGGCATCCTGATATTCGGCGCTTCTTCGGATAAGGATATTTCCGGAATGATAGATGAACTTGTCCCGATGTTCGACAGGGTGATTATTACGCGTTCGATTCATCCGCGGTCTATGGGCGTGAATGCGATAGAAGCCGAATTTAAAAAGATTGGAATAGAGGCGCGGGTGACAGATGATATTTCCGATGCCCTGCCTCTGGCCCTGGATATGGCAGATGAAAAAGATATTATTTGCGTTACCGGCTCATTATTCGTTGTTGCCGGAGCGATTGAACAGGTCGAGGAGCTCGGCCTTACGGGGTAACCGCTGGGAAGGAGCGGCTGATTCAGAGAGAAGATACTGGAAATCAGCGAAGGAATAAATTTCAGGACAGAGACTGGACGCAGGGTAACATATTACGTAATCTCCTTTCTTTATCCTGGCCTATTGTAATCGGAAACACCCTGAATATGCTCGGTCCCACCATAGATATGATATGGGTGGGACGTCTGGGAGCGGCCGCTATTGCCGGGGTGGGTGTCTCAGGCATGGCAGTCATGCTGCTGAACTCGTGGATGATGAGCCTTAATATGGGCTCGAGGGCGATGATTGCCCGTTTCATCGGCGCCGGAGACGAACTGGGCGCCAATCACGTTGCCAGACAGGCATTCATTATCATCGGCACTTTTGCCCTTATCATTTTACCGGTAGGCATGTTTCTGGCCGAGCCGATTCTGATTGTAATGGGCCTGGAGGCGGATGTAGTCACCGAGGGAGCGGCCTATATGCGTATATTATTCATCGGAGCGGCGTCCATGTCTTTCCGGATGCTGACCGAGGGGTTAATGCAGGCTTCCGGCGATACCAGGACTCCGATGTGGGTTAACGTTGTATTCAGAGGTTTTCATATTATACTCTGCCCGTTTCTCATTTACGGCTGGTGGATATTCCCCGAACTAGGCGTCCGCGGAGCGGCTTTTACCAATCTTTTCTCTCAAACTCTGGGACTTATTCTCGGTCTTATCGCCCTGTTTTCAGGGCGCACCCGTTTGAAACTCACCCTGAAAAATTTCCGGATAGACTTCAGGATTATCTGGCGTATCATCAAGATAGCTCTCCCGGCGTCCGTTTCCGGTATGCAGCGGGGACTGGGACAACTGGTTATTACGAAGTTTGTCGTTCCGTTCGGCACGATAGCCGTAGCAGCTCATTCTCTCCACCAGAGGGTACAGATGTTCATACTGATGCCGGGTATGGGTGTTGGTATGGGAGGTGGAGTCCTTGCCGGACAGAACCTGGGAGCCGGAAAGCCCGACCGCTCGGAAAGAAGTGTCTGGACGGCACTGGCTGTGGTGGAATGCTGGGTGGTGATAATGGCCATAGCCCTCCTTATCTGGGCCGAGGGTGTGGTAAGTATATTCGGGCCCGAGCCTGAGGTTGTCGTGGAAACGGCCAAATTCCTCAGAATTGCAGCGGTAGGCATCTTTGTTTTCAGTGCCGAGCCGGTATTGATGAACTGCCTTAACAGCGTTGGCGACACTCTGCCGCCGATGCTGGCAGCAGTAATCGCTTTCTGGGCTGTCCAGGTACCGGTTGCGTACTTCTTATCTCAGACCAGCCTGGGAGTCTACGGAGTGAGATGGGGAATCGTGGTCGGTATGGTTGCTTCAGCATTATCGCTTTTTATCTATTTCAGGACGGGCAGGTGGAAGCGTAAGAAAGTATAGATTTCAAAAATCGGTAAAGAATAGTATTTTATCATGAGAAATGCCCTGGAAAAAGACTGGACGCAGGGGAGTATTGTCCATAATCTATTTTTCCTTTCCTGGCCGATGCTTATCAGCCAGAGCCTCAATATGATAGGACCCACCCTGGATATGATTTGGGTGGGGAGGCTCGGCTCGGCATCAATTGCCGGCGTCGGCGTATCGGCCATGGCGGTTATGCTCATCAATTCGCTTTTGATGGGTCTTCAGATGGGGGCCAGAGCTATGGTCGCCCGGGCTATCGGTGCCGGAGATACCGGCGCTGCCAGCCATGCCGCCCGGCAGGCTTTCGTGGTTGCGGGATGTTTCGCTCTTGTCGTTGTCCCGGTTGGAATGCTTCTTGCGGAGCCGATACTGGTTCTGATGGGACTCGAAGCCGATGTTGTCACCGAAGGGGCGGCATATATGAGGCTGATGTTTATCGCTGCGGCGGGTATGTCTTTCCGGTCGATAGTCGATGGGATTATGCAGGCTTCCGGAGATTCCGTAACACCAATGAGGATAGCCGTTGTTTTCAGGATATTACAGGCGAGTCTCTGTCCGCTACTGATATTCGGAGTGTGGATATTCCCGGACCTGGGCGTCAGGGGAGCAGCCGTAGCCGAAATTACCTCCCAGGTGATAGCACTGACAATCGGTATAAGAGCCCTCTTCGGAGGTCACACGCGGCTGAGACTGACAATTAAGGACTTCAATATAGACCTGAGAATGATATGGCGAATAGTGAAAATCGGCATTCCTGCCTCGATTATGGGGATGCAGAGGAGCCTCGGTAATCTTGTTCTGGTGAAGATAATCGTTCCTTTCGGTACGATTGCCGTAGCAACTCATACTCTCTGCCAGAGGATAGAAATGTTTATCCTGATGCCTGCGATGGGTATAGGTATGGGTGCAGGAGTACTCGCCGGGCAGAATATCGGCGCTCAAAAGCCCGACAGGGCGGAAAAGAGCGTCTGGATAGCGGCAGGTGTAGTGGAGGGGATGATGGTATGCGGTTCATTGTGTATACTTCTCTGGGCCGAGCAGATAATCGGTATTTTCGGACCTGAACCGGAAGTCCGAGTTCTGGGCGCCAAATTCCTGAGGATAGCTATCACCGGTTTTGTGTTCTTTGGATTCGAACCGGTGTTGATGCACAGCCTCTCAGGAGTCGGTGATACCCTGCCTCCGATGCTTGCCACGGTAGTAAGTTTCTGGGTTATTATTATTCCTCTCGGTTACTTCTTGCCCAAGATTACCGACCTCGGAGTATACGGCGTGCGGTGGGGGATGGCTATCGGCATGATAGCTATCGCATTGAGTCTGGTAACTTACTTCAAGCTGGGCAGATGGAAGCATAAAAGAGTATAATAAACCTTCGTTGTTCGAATAAACGGGAAGCTACAGGGAATGGAAGAAGAGGGTAACGTCCGGGGTGAAAGAGCAGACACCAGGCTTGTAAAAGACTGGACGAAGGGCAGCATTTTCCGCAACCTGGTGATGCTGTCCTGGCCCATAATCGTGGGTAACTCGCTGAATATACTGGGCCCGGTACTCGATATGGTCTGGGTGGGCAGACTGGGGGCCGCCTCGATTGCGGGAGTCGGTGTTTCCGGTATGGCCGTCATGATGATAACCTCGGCAAGGATGGGGTTCGCCATGGGTACCAGGGCGATGGTCGCCCGATTTATAGGCGCCGGGGACAAGGAAGGTGCCAACCACGTGGCCCAGCAGGCTTTCGTCATCAGCGGCAGCTATGTCGTGGTGATGGCTTCCATAGGTATTTTTCTTGCCGAGCCGATATTAATCCTCCTGGGGCTCGAACCTGAGGTTGTTGCCGAAGGGGCGGCTTATATGAGGGTGATGTTCGTCGGCTCGATTGCCATGTCCTTCCGGGTGATGGCGGACAGCATTATGCAGGCTTCCGGTGACACGGTAACGCCGATGAGGATAATCGTTGTTTTCAGAATCCTTCATGCCGTTCTCTGCCCGTTTCTTATCTTCGGCTGGTGGATATTCCCGGATATGGGGGTTGTCGGAGCGGCAACCACGAACATTATCTCGCAGGGTCTGGGAGCGGTCGTGGGTTTCTGGATTCTATTTACCGGGCGTTCGAGGTTACAACTTTCAATGAAGGACTTCCGCCTGGATTTCGGTATGATATGGCGGATAGTGAAAATCGGTATTCCGGCTTCGATTATGGCTATGGAGAGGAGCTTCGGCGACCTCGTCCTGATAAGGTTTATGTCCCCCTTCGGCACTCTGGCGGTTGCCGGGCATGCCCTGATGCAGAGGCTGGAAGCGGTGCTGAGGATGCCGTGCATGGGGCTGGGTCACGGTTCAGGAGTCCTGGTAGGGCAGAACCTTGGAGCCGGGCTGCCGGACAGGGCGGAGAAGAGCGGCTGGATGGCAAGTGGTCTGGCGCAGGGATTCGCCGTTATTATCTCTATCTGCGTACTCATCTGGGCGGAGAGTATCATCCACGTTTTCAGCTCTGAAACCGAAGTGATTGAGGTGGCAGCCGTTTTCCTGAGGATAGCCGCCGCCGGTTATCTTTTCATGGGGCTGTACTTCGTAATGCAGAACTCGATATCGGGTGCCGGTGATACCTTGCCGCCGATGCTGATAACCCTGCTAAACTTCTGGTGTGTGCAGATACCGCTGGCTTCTTTCCTGCCCCGGGTGGGAAACCTGGGCGTCTTCGGAGTAAGGTGGGCGATTGTAAGCGGCTGGATAGTGGGAGCGATTGCCTACTCGGTATACTTCCGGGTGGGCAGATGGAAGCGTAAAAAGGTATAATATCCCATTCTTATCCAGAGTTTCATCGTAAACGACTCGTATGTTTTTCTCTACAAAGGCCGGAGGAGCCTGTTATCTTCTTGAGGAGCCCGTAAATTGACTTTAAACCGTGTTGCAACCGAGAAAGACTGGACCAAAGGCAATGTATTTCACAACCTGCTGTTGCTGTCCTGGCCGGTAATAGTCAGCCAGACCCTCAATATGATAGGCCCGACGGTCGATATGATATGGGTGGGGAAGCTGGGAGCTGCCGCCATAGCCGGAGTGGGCATATCCGGTATGGCAATCACCATGGTAAATTCGCTGATGATGGGCCTGTTCACGGGTGTCAGAGCGATGGTCGCCCGTTTCTTCGGTGCCGGTGATATAGACGGAGCAAACCGCGTAGCCCAGCAGGCTTTCGTGATAGGAGCCGCTTTTTCACTCTTCATGGCATTGATAGGCATCTTCCTCGCCGAACCGATACTGTCCGTTTTCGGGGTAGCGGATGACGTAGTGGCGGAAGGGGCCGCCTATATGAGGATACAGCTCACGGGCATCGTTACGATGACCGTGTTTATGATGGCGCAGTCTACCATGCAGGCTTCCGGAGATACGGTTACCCCGATGAAGATTGCCGTCCTATTCAGGATTATCCATGTAATCCTGTGTCCGCTGCTTATTTTCGGTACCTGGATATTCCCCGAGATGGGTGTCAGCGGTGCAGCGGTCACGAACGTGATATCGCAGGGGATAGGCGCGGTAATCGGTCTCTGGGTGCTTTTTAAAGGACATACCCGGCTCAGGCTTACTTTAAAAGGGTTCAGGCTCAATGGGAGTATTATCTGGCGCCTGGTGAGAATCGGCCTGCCGGCTTCGATATCGGGGATGCACCGGATGTCCATCCACCTGGTGCTGGTCTTTTTTATGTCCCCGTTCGGTACCGCAGCGCTGGCGGCGCATTCTCTGGTCCAGAGGATTGATACGTTCGTGCAGACTCCCAGCGCCGGACTCGGTTCGAGTTCAGGGGTACTTGCCGGGCAGAACCTGGGTGCGGGACAGCCCGACAGGGCGGAGAGAAGCGGCTGGCTGGCGGTGGGACTTTTTACGGCGGTTGCAGCCGTAATATCGATAGCCATATGGTTCTGGGGCGATTATGTTGTCCGCATTTTCAGCACCGAGCCCGAGATAGTGGAGATTGCCTTCGGTTTTTTGAGGAT
>CAZIYN010000126.1:0-6913 GCA_964543495.1 uncultured Dehalococcoidales bacterium
AAAATATACTGGCAAACACGCTATCTGACTCGGGTGGTGAAAATGCTGCGTACACTTATCATTGACGACCATTATATAGTTCGCCAGGGATTGAAAGAGAGTGTAAACAGTGCCTCGGACAACTCCATCTCTGTAGATATGTGTTCCGGTAATGAATCAATTAAGCAGCTTCAGAGGGAAACGTACAATGTTGCGGTTATCGGAGTAACCATATCCACCGTTGACCCCATCGAATTATTGAAACAGATCAAGGTGATTAAACCGGATTTATCCGTCCTGATAATGAGTGCTTCAGATGAAGTGCAGTACTACAAACGATTACTCAAGGCAGGAGCTTCTGGAATCCTTGCTCAAGATAGTGCCGCCGATGAACTGGTAAATGCTATACAAAGAGTCGCTGGAGGTCATAACTATATCTCTCCATCAGTAGCTGAAAAACTTTCGGAACTTCCTGGCAACGAAGACATACCATTACCGGATATACTATCCGACCGTGAATATGAAGTAATGGTCTCTCTTGTTTCAGGAAAGAGAGTGAAGCAGATTGCTCACGAAATATCTTTATCCGTTAAAACCGTAAGTACATACCATTCACGCATATTACAGAAGTTAAAACTGGAAAACGACGCTCAGTTAATACGGTACGCTATCGAAAAAGGTATCATCAAGGACAGCATCACCGCCCGTGAGAAGCTGATACTAAGTGAGTTGAATATAAAAACTGCACCGCTAGTCAGTACGATAAAGGAAATATGGAATCAGCGTAAGCTGGTCATAATAGTGATAGCAATAGTAGCTATCCTGGCTTATGTTGTCTTTACTTATCTCGTCAAGTTTATTTCTTTCATTTTTTAGTACATCGGCCTATTACGGATGAAACAAATACTGATTTTCATCAAATTCCCTTCCATATCCTGAAATTCCCCTCTGGTCATGAATGACAGTGACACTCCGGAAGGCAAGCAGGCGAAGTTTGATTTCATACTCGATATTTGATTATCATGTATTCACTCTTAAAGACTTCCGGATAAAAGGAGGCTGATATGGCAGAAACTAAATACGGTAAATATATAAGGACTAAAGCCGTAAACGTACCTCCCCGCGGTAAACTGGCATTTCACAGCGAATCGTTCAACGAAGGGATAAGTCAGGCAGATGAAACGGACAAACCGGCTCAGGTACCCGGTTCAGGCGTATACCTGAACGCAGATGCCTTTCCGGAGTGCCCCGTCTACGTCAGCATTCAAAGAACTACAGAAGCACCCGCAAATCAACCTTTCCTGCTGAAACATAAGCATGATGACGTGGATGAAATTGTGATGTTCGTTGCCGCCGGTCCCGATGCCGACCTGGGAACTACCGTAACCTTCGAGATGGGTGAGGAAGGCGAAAAACACGAGTTTTCAGAGACTACCGTAATCTATATTCCCGCCGGGCTGACCCATGGGCCGATGTTGTACAGCAGCCCCTTCAAAGAAGGAAAACAATTTTATCTAATCGTATATCTTAATCAACCGGATTACCCCATGGAAGATTGACCATCCGGATGAGAATAACAATCACCGGTTTTTCATTAAAAATGAAACGAAAACAGTCGGCATCTTCCCTTGCAATCGGCCAGATATTAAAGTATTATATCGTAAACGATAGACGTATACGATATCCTATCACAAATCAATACGGTCGAACCGATTTCACGAATTAGAAAATCCTCCAGTATCCGCTAAACAAATATCATACAAGGACTTGAAATTGCTGGAAGACTTTATACCCAAAGTAGATAAGAAAAAGTGGGAAAAGCACCCCCGGATTAAAACGGCTGGAGAAAAAGCTTCGCAGGAAGCCGGCAAAGTAACGCCGGAAATGCTGAAAAGAAGAAACTTCCGGATGAACAAGCCGTTCATACCCTCCGGAATATATTTCAATAACGAAGCCACGGCTGATACAATACGGCACTACGTTGACGGCATCGGAGACACCAACCCGCTTTTTAGGGATGCCGCATATGCCGGTAAGACGAAGTACGGACGGATTATCGCTCCGGGCACTTTCCTTTTCACTCACCAGTGGTCGGCAACCGGCAGCGGGCTAACGGGTATTCACGGCTGGTATTCGGGTGGCGACTGGGAATGGTACCAACCGATTTTAGAGGGAACCAGGTTCAGCTCGGTAGCAATTATCCGTGACATGGAAATTAAGGAAGGCAGGATGGCAGGTAAAGCTAATATTTATATTGATTACGGGGATATCGTTTACCTGAATGCCGAGACCCGGGAAATCCTGGGCAAGGAACTGTATCATATCGTCTGGGCGGAGAGAAGCGCCGCCGGCAGCACCGGAAAAGCGCGTGGTCGCCCAAAACAGACCTACACAGAGCAGGACTGGCTTCAAATACTGGAGGCCTATGACACTGAAAAAATCAAAGGCTCCGAGCCGCGGTACTGGGAGGATGTGAACATCGGTGACCGGGTCGGGCCCCTTATCAAAGGACCTCTAAGCGTGCGGGATGAACTGGTCTGGCTGATGGGCGCCGGTTCGCCGTTCCTGAAAGCCCACAAGAACGAGTTCGATTACGAAGCCAGGCATCCCAGCTTCCTGGAACACGTGGAGGAAACCGGGGAAGACGATGCCCCGGAACTGGTGCATTACCTGGACCAGTTCGCCAGGGCGATAGGTGTCGAGAGGGCGTACGACTACGGCAACCAGCGGATGAGTTGGCTGTGCAACCTGTTCACCAACTGGATGGGAGATGACGGCTTTCTCTGGAAAATGAGTGGAGACGAACGGGCTTTCAACATGATGGGAGACACCACCATACTGGAAGGTAAGATAGTGAAGAAGTATACCGAAGGGAAAAAATATTGCGTAGATATAGAAGCCTGGGCGAAGAACCAGCGAGACGAGGTTTCAATGCCTCCGAAAATCTCCACAGTAATCCTTCCCTCCCACGAGAAAGGCCCGGCAGTTTACCCGGATCCGTCTCCACAACTGGTAGACGAGGTAAAAAGAGCAAGGCCGCTGAATGAACTCAAGGCGGAAGGCTTGATTTAAAAAGAGGAAAGATATGGAATTCTCAAAAACCGAAGCCAAGGAATGGGCTAAGGAGCACATAAAAGGATTGGAGGCAGTGCTTTTCCCGTCTTTTTCGCCGGACCTGAGTGAACTGGATGAAGAAGGCATCAGGTATGATGTTCAACACCTCGCCGCTAACGGTTTCACATCGGCGCTCTGCGCTTCGGAAGTCTGCGGAATGACTTTCGAGGAACGCATGAAATTTATTGAAATCGCTCTTGATGAAGCAAGAGGAAAAATAAATATCTCCATAACCGTCCTGCACGATACCGTTGAGCAGGACATGGAGATGCTTCAGCGATATGAAAAAGCCGGCGGTTCTGTAGCCATGCTCGGACACCCGCTCCAGTATTACCCGCGGTCTGAAGAAGAAATCTATCGCATGTACAAATACGTCTGCGATTCTACCAACCTCGCCATCATTTTCTATCCGGCACGGCTGAAAACCAGAAGTCTTCATTACAGCTACTGGCCGATGCAGCTTCTCCCCCGGATTGCCGAAATACCGAATGTCGTGGCTATGAAAATGGGAGGAGGAAGCTCCCTGGCGTTCACCGTGCAGTGTTTCCGGCTTGTCGGAGACGTATTGCTCATCAACGACCCCATGCCTGATAGATGGTTCCTGACGGTCCCGACATACGGACAGCAGTGGTCGGGTGCCACGCCGTTCTATATGCTCCAGACCCCCGAAAATCCCCGGATGGTCAGGATGTTCGACCTGATTGTAAAAGGCGAAATCGACAAAGCGCTGGATATCTACTGGGAGATGACCCCGATTAATGAAGGCTCGATGAGCATGTCCTCTGTCTCATACTTCGATACTGGTATAATATACGCCACCATGGATAAGTATTATCACTGGTGCAACGGCGGTAACGGTGGTATGCTGAGGCAGCCGGCCCCCAGACTGTATGACTATCATAAACAAAGGATAAGAGCATCCCTGATAGCAGGGGGGGTGACTCCGCGTGAAGCACCTGAAGAGGAGTTCTACGTGGGCAGGGTCAATTACGCCAAGGGTGCCAGACTAAAGGATTACAGCGAATATATATAGACTAGGAATGCATTTTCAAAATAGCATCAATGGAATAAAGGATGGGAGGAAACTCCTTGGGAGGTGGAGATGGCAACCGAATTAGGAAATAAAAAAATTAAAGATGTGGGGACGTGGCAGGAGATTCTTAAACCCGTTCGTTCCGAGCGTGTTGAGAAAGCCCGGGAAAGAGTACGCAAAGAAGCTGAAATCTGTCTGGAACGCGTACGAGCCGAACTCAAGGCTTATAAACAGTACAAAGACCAGCCTTCCATTATTCAGCGAGCCCGCTTTCTTGAAACCTTCCTGAAGGACAAAAGTATGTTAATACTGGAGGACGAGCTTATTGTAGGCACCGTCGGGAGTAAGACTCGTTCCGCTTTTGTCACCACGGCGAATGTAGCTTCTATTGCCGAAGAGATGGATAACCCGGTTAAGGATTTCTCGATAAGACCCTATGATAAGATTTCAATTCATCCTGAAGAGAGAAAAGAGCTGAGAGAAGAAATTATCCCGGCTGTTAAGGACGGGGCTCTTTCTCTTTTCGAATATAATATGAAACATGTTGATAAAGATATTCTGGAACATACCGTTCCGGAAGTCTCAGCCTGTCCGCATATCCCCATCATCGGCGACGTTTCAATGACAAGAGAAGCCGGTCATATGTTCCTTAACTTCGAGAAAGTCCTTTATAAAGGGATTAAAGGAATCAAGGAAGAAGTCAGGGAGAAGATGAAGGAACTCGATAAGCCGTACCGCCGGTTCGACCGTCAGCAGAGACAGGAATTTTACGAATCCGTACTTATCACCCTCGATGCAGCTACGGAATACTTTCAGAAATATGCCGGACTGGCGCGGGATATGGCTGCCGGAGAAATTAATCCCAAGCGAAAGAAGGAACTCGAGCGTATTGCCGAGACGTGTGAACGGGTGCCGGAACATCCCGCCCGGGACTGGTGGGAAGCACTGCAATCCATCTGGTTCCTGTTCTCCCTGAGCTGGATGGAGCACGCCACCTTTGCAGTACACTTCCTAGGCCGCATCGACCAGATTTTGTATCCCTTCTACAAGAAAACAGTGGAAGATGAGAAGAAAATGACCCGTGAAGAAGCTCTGGAGCTTCTGGAATGCTTCCTGGTGAAATTCAATGAACCTGCCTGGGCGCTCAACTACGAGTGGTCCCAGTGGGCAACCGGACAGGGACTTTCCCAGACTATGGTGATTGGCGGACAGACCAGAGAAGGTAAAGATGCCTGCAATGAGGTTACCCTGCTCGTTCTGGAAGCCATGCAACAATTACGCTTGAATCAGCCGGAATTCGCCATGAGGATATGGGAAGGAACACCCGATAAATACCTTAAAAAGGCGACCGAGCTTATCCGCCTCGGACTCGGCTATCCGAAATTCATTGGTGATCGTAAAGGAATCCAGATGGCAGCTAAAGCCTATCCGGACCTGACCGTCGAAGACTGGCGTCAGTTCGCCGTTGCCGGGTGTTCGGAGATAGGCTTGCCTTATATCACCATGGATAATGCCTATGAAGCGATTGCGCTGGCATCCAAGTGGATAGAACTGGTTCTGAGTAACGGCAAATGTGCAATATGCGGCAGGCAGATTGGACTTAAAACCGGGGACCCCAGGAAATTTAAAACAATGGATCAGGTGAAAGACGCCTACCGCAAACAGGTATTCTACTGGGGCGAGTATATGGCAAAAGCCGAGAAAGTTTTTAAGGAAACCCAGAGTGAATGGTATCCCGCTCCTTTTTGCTCAGCCTTTACCGAAGGACCGCTTGATAGAGGGAGAGATGTTACCCGGGGCGGCGCGTGGTACACGCTGTACGGTTTCCTGCTGGCAAGCATCGCCGATGCAGCGGATTCTCTAGGAGTAATAGATAAGCTCATCTACCGTGACCGTAAAATTACCTGGGACCAGTTGGTTGAAGCGGTGAATGCCAACTGGGAAGGTTATGAAAACTTAAGGCAACTCTGCGTCAACGATGTCCCCAAATACGGGAATGATGACGACTACGCAGACGGTTGGGCGGTCTGGATAGCCGATGTCTGGGCAGACCTTATAGACTGGCTCAATACCAGAAAAGACCTGATACCAAAATGGGGAGGCAAGTATCTGGCAGGAGGCCTGGTCGCGATATCCAGTACCCAGTTCGGAGAATCGATTGGCGCTACACCAAACGGGCGTAAATATCCTCTACCGGTGGCTGATACGTGCTCTCCGGTCCAGGGCGTTGACCGGAACGGACCCAGCGCCGTGGTTAAGTCCTTCAGCAAATTGCCCACTCATCGATGGGCGCTCAGCGGTCTTATAAACATCCGGTTAAATCCCAATCTATTTAAAACCGATGACGATCTGGAGAGATTTGCAGCTTTCATCAGAACCTGTGAAGAGTTAGGTCTATACCATGTTCAATTCAATATAATTTCTGCAGAATTACTGCGTAATGCTATAAAAGAACCGGAAAAACACCGGGACCTGCTGGTTCGGGTAGCCAGCTATGTCGCTTATTTTGTTGAGCTGAGTCCCAACCAGCAGATGGACATCATCAACAGAACGGAGCAGCAGGGCTGGTAGTGCTATTCGGCGTAGGCCGGGGAGTGTAATTGTATTGACTAATAAAGCGGCTGCCGCCGTGAAGAAACGGCTGGTCATCAGCATTACCCGGATGACCGTTCACAATGGGCCCGGTATACGCACTCTAATACTTTTCAAGGGCTGCCCGATGCGCTGTGTCTGGTGCTCTACCCCAGAATCACAGAAAGAGACTCCGGAAATCGCTTTCTACCAGGA
>CAZIYN010000127.1:0-1246 GCA_964543495.1 uncultured Dehalococcoidales bacterium
GAACTGGGGTCTATGCTCGCAGGGAGTGGAAGACAGTACCAGCTTGAAGCCCCCTGGATGATACAATGGCCGACTCTGTGTCTTTCTCTGCTGCTGACGATATGGGTTATGGCAGGAGACGCCCTGCTTGAAAAGCTCGGATTCCGCTCGAAGGCAGTGTGGGTAAAGACTATGGAATAATACCTAGTCTATCCTCGTTGTGTTCTCTCTACCGCTCCGGGGAAGAACGACATTCGACCTGTCGCGCTTTCGCTGTGAAGGGAAGTCCAGTTTATCAATCTCCTGGCGTAGTTTCTTTATCCGTCCCTGTCCGTCTGCTTCGATTACCACGCCACTGACACCGGCTTCCCAGAGAGCCAGGAGTTCCTTACCCGTTATCTTTCCTGGTACCGGCACCAGCAGCGGTTTAGTCACAATATCCGCAAACCGCTGAAACATCATCAACTTTTGCACAGTAAGACTGTCTTCTTCCGTTTCCTCTCCGCCGGCCAGCACTCCATCTACAGACAGAGTATTTACCGTTCGCAGTATTCCGGCGTCCACCGAAGACTCAATCTCAATTATTTTACCGCCTTCATAACTCTCGATGACCGTTAACGGAGTACCGGCAGCAGCGAAAACGAGAAAATCACTCTTGATTTTCACAATCTGCCTCATCTCCGTTTTGCCTGTACCTTTGAGCCATATACCGCAGGGTATATCGGCAGAAGCCGCCGTAATTTTCTGAACAAGCCCCGCGGCTGCGTCCGCCTTCGAAGTGCAGAGTAAAACCGCATCAGCACCGGCGATAATATCATCGATATCACCGTTTTCCTGCGACAGGCAGGCTACGACCTGTATCTTTTTACCCGGTGAAACCGCCTGCTTTGCTCCGAAACCAATCGACTGTTGCTCGCCTTCAAAAAGATTTTCAAGTTTATCTATAAAAACGCTCATTATACCGGTACCCGTTATATTATCCTTTCAGGACTTTTGCGGCAGCGCCGACTCCCGCTCCCGGTTCGACCTTATATCCGTCTTCCGAAAGCAGTTTTTCAAGACAATACAGGGAGTAAAGGACATTCTCTTCACTGGACGAATAACCCATCAGACCGATACGCCAGACAATGCCTTTCAATGCTCCGAGACCGCCGCCAATCTCGATACCGCACTCGTTGAGCAGCCTTCCCCTGATTCTGGCGTCGTCTATACCGGAAGGAATTTTCACGGTGGTCAGCACGCTGAGACGGTGCCCTTCCTGGGCGTG
>CAZIYN010000127.1:1346-4157 GCA_964543495.1 uncultured Dehalococcoidales bacterium
GCTTTTTCATTAACCGTAACCGGCGCCAGCCCCGGCGGACACCCCAGGCATTTCTGGGTGCCGCTGTAGCAGATATCGATTCCCCAGTCGTCCACGGCAAGCTCGTGACCTCCCAGAGAAGTAACGGCATCTATAAGCAGGAGCGCTTCATACTGTTTCGCCATTTTCGATGCTTCTCCAAGGGGCTGCAGGATACCTGTCGAAGTTTCGGCGTGGACCAGACCGATGACTTTTACATTCTTCTCGGCTTTAACCGCAGCTTCAAGCGCCTCCGGTTCTACTATCTTTCCCCAGTCGGTATCCACGCGGACGACCTTCGCGCCGGTCCTGGCAGCGAATTCCACCATTCTCTCGCCGAAGAAACCACCCACTCCGATAACGGCGGTATCTCCCGGCTCCAGGAAATTATCAAAGCTCGCTTCCATACCTGCCGACCCTGTACCGGAGACAGGGAGAGTCAGCTTATTCTCAGTGCGGAATATTTTACGGAGCATTGTTACCGTGTCTTCCATAACGGTAACGAAATAAGGGTCAAGGTGACCCAGCATAGGTGCGCTCATAGCCATCTGCACACGCGGGTGTACATTACTGGGACCGGGACCCATTAGAATTCGGTTAGGTGGATTCAACACAGGATTAGTTAATTCAGACATACGGGCAGCCTCCTCTTCAACGGGGTTTTTCTGTTAGAGATAATATCCTATTGTAAGTTGAGCGCCTGTCTGTGTCAATGTGAGTAGACTGCTGCTAGTACCAGCCAAGTGTCCCTTCACGCTTGGAACGTGAAATTCCCCACCATAGAAGTCTATAGCCTACAGGAAGAAGGATAATTGCGAATATCGAACCTTTCAGGAACTCAAGAAGGATTTTCGGGTCAAGTAAAGACGGGTTTGTAAGCATCGCCAGCCTGCAGAGATGATAGACCCAGGTCTGAGGAAGGAACCAGGAAAAAGTGGAGACGCCGGGGAAGAAAATCTCGTCCAGGAAGACAACCGGGAAGGAGACTCCGGCAAAGAGGTTCTGCATGATATTTAACGCCCAGGTGACAGGGTCAGTGGACTTGGTCACGATTCTCACACCGGTAGAAATCATTGCCAGCCCCATCAGTATAGCGGCTGAGATTATAAAAGCTATTACCACTGCCAGGATATTCGCATTAAGCTTGGCGTGAAACAGGGTGGTTCCTATAAGCAGGTAGGGTACGAAAGTCAAAACTGAGAAGATATATCTCCACGAAATATTGCCGATAACGAATACCGGAGTACTGATATCCGTCATAAGTATAGTTTCCAGTGTCCAGGGATTAAGCTCTCTCTGAACTCCCTGCACTATCGGCATTATCAGGTTGCCGATGGCAACGCCGGCGATAAGGAAGGAAATGTAATCACTGTCATACATCTCCTGCACGGGGCGTTGAACGTATGTGGCAGCCACACCCCATGAAAAGACGCCGATGAAGATATTTACCATCTGGGTTATCATCGTCGTCTTATATGTTGTCCAGCTGAAGAAATCACGCTTTGTAAAGGCGGCGATTTGTTTCAACTGAATCGGTATTTTTATCTTCAAATCACCGCTCCTGCTCCCCGGACCGCTCTTCCCGGCGTCTCCTGATAATTGTCCTGAAGGCATCCTCCAGAGTTGGCTCCAGAGTGTTGATACCGCTTATTGACATACCATGTTTATTCAGGACTTCCAGTATGCTCGAAAGGTGCCTTTCTTTATCCGCACGTAACGCTATACCGGTGAAATTTCCATCGATATCGAAATCCGGTGTAACACCATAGACACCGGTAATCTTTTCCAGTTCACCTATCATTTCCTCAGTTGCTTCATCGAAAGCCGAATCGATAAAGGTAATATTAATCGTTTTTTCATCTGCCATCGTGTACTGTATTTTATTAGGCGTATCACAGGCGGTAATTTTTCCCCTGTCAAGAATAGCAATCCTGTCACAGATTTCCTGGGCTTCAGGCAGATTGTGAGTACTGAGTACTATTGTCTTCCCTTCCTGACGTGCCAATCTGTCGTGCAGCAGGGTACGGAAATCCAGAGCCGAGGTGGGATCGAGCCCTACCGTTGGCTCATCCAGCAGTAATGTCTGCGTATCCCGCAACAATGCCCGGCAGAGCAGCAGTTTTCGCTGCATTCCCGTAGAATACCGCTGGTACCCGTCATCCGCTCTGTCTTTAAGTCCCGTGATATCCAGAAGATAGTCTATTCTTTCCCTGGCTGTCTTATCGTCCAGCCCGTACAGCAGTGCGTAAAACGCAAGGTTCTGACGCCCGGATAGTCTCCAGGTGAATCCGCGACTTTCCGGGAGGACAGCCTGCAGGTTTTTAAGGACCTGCCTCGGCTCTTTCTTTACGTCATGGCCGTTTACGTAGGCATAGCCTTCGTCGTGAATAACAAGGGTGCACAGGATTTTAATAAGAGTCGTCTTGCCGGCACCGTTTGGTCCCAGCAATCCGAAGATTTCACCTTCCCTGATTTTAAGGTCGATTCCCTTCAGGGCTTCTATATACGGTCCCTTTTTTTTCCTGAATACGCTGAAGATGTTACCGAAGGAGTCGACTCCCCCTCCGGGACCGCCCCTGCGCCCGCCTCCACCTGTCTGTCTCCTGGCAGTAGTAGGGTACCGCTTCACCAGGCCAATGGTCTCTATTGCGTACTTCGAATTCACCGTCACGCCCGGTTCTCCTTTTCAGTTCCGGCGATTTTTTGATACTCCACCAGGAAATAATCGAAACGACGGCGCATATCCCTGAGATTTGCCGCCCACGAGTGCAGGTACTCTATCCCCTCAGGAGT
>CAZIYN010000127.1:4167-6742 GCA_964543495.1 uncultured Dehalococcoidales bacterium
TACAGACGGCGGGCAGGTCCCTGTCCTTCCGTATCCCAGGATGATACCACCATACCCGACTCCTCCAGCCAGCGAAGCGTGCGATAAAGAAAACCGGAGTCAGCGTCAGGAGCGTACTCACCCTTTGAAAGACGTTCGAGAAGCTCGTAACCGTAACCGGGTTTCTGGTGGAGCATCAGGAGCAGCCAGGGCTGAAGCCCACCCCGCATCCTGCGATGTGGCACATCACGACGTGCCCCGCTTCTTCCTTTCCCTTTATATCCGCGCATATTATTGTAACTCATCTAAGGTTAATCGACATATATATGTCGATAACAGTTTTATCACACTCCTTTACGGCTGTCAATTACAGCGTTTTAAGGTTCTGTTTGCATCTGATTGTTATGTGGTTCCTCACCCCTTACCCCTCTCCAGCCAGTACCATTGAACAGGAAAGAAAAGATGTGATGGCTGGAGAGGGGAGTTAAGGAGAGAGGGGGCTTCGCCCCCTCTTAAATACTTACACCCACTTTCAAACAATCGATTAATCTATGGCAATTGAAGGTGCAGTTTGAAAGGGGGCAGGGGGATAGTGATAGTAAACAACCAAAACCAGATAAAACCCGTTTTAAAAAGTACGGAAATGTTACTTATTTCGATAGTAAATTATATGAAAGAACCACGACCGGGATTCGACCGATACTAAATCGGAGCTTTTCGGCTCGTAAGATTTACCCGATCGGTATTTGTCCGTCTACAGGCTGGAAATCACCGATATTAAAGGTATATTACTGTCCGGTATATGGTAATTTTGAGCGTAATTTCACCCGAAAGAGCTAATACTTAAAGGTGTGGCATTTGCCATATTCCATTCTTTTGCACGATTGCTAGGGAAAATGATAGGTGCTAAAATCACTCTGTGGGTGGTGTTTTTTCATTTTCAGGATAATGTAAATGCGTTACACAGAATTGAATACTCAGTTGGCATATGTCAATTCATATACGGGGGCTCAGGAGTTATATGAAGCTCTTTCGTAATCTGAAACCTAGTTACCATAAAGGGCAAAGAGGCCTTACCCTCATGGAAGCTCTGGTTGCCGCGTCCATTATTGCAGCAATCGGAATGGTGTTTATGAACGCCATATTCGTCGGTCACAGAGGAGTCGGCGTGCTGGATGAAAAAATCGAAGCGGAGTCATTTATCCGTTCCCAGATTGAAGATGTCAAGAACGCGACTTTCAGTGACGAAGGCTATTACCCGGTTACGGTTACCACTCCTTCCACATATTCATTAAATATCTCCGTAGGATATCCGAGTTGTATCGGAACGGCAGACAACTGTACCGTCCTTATGACCGATACTCTGCAAGAAATAACAGTATCCTGCTATCACGGGAGTAAGCATGTCCTTTCGATAGGATGTTATAAGGCGAAGCAATGAAACGGAAAGGATTCACACTTATAGAATTGCTGGTGGCGATACCGATAGGAGCGGCGGTCATGTTCGCTTTTTCCTACAGCTTTTTTCAGATTATGGAAAGCAGAGAAAATGTATCCAACAAGAGTATCGCTCTGGCTGAACTGGATAACGCCATCCACTGGATAACGCAGGACCTGGTTATGGCACAGGAGACCAACCTTATAGACGGCGGCGCTCCAGTATCCAATTTTTCTGCAACCTGGAGCGACCTGACCCACTGGGCGGCCGATGAAGGTATGACCGATTACTCCGTCAGCTATATTCTCTCCGGTACCGAACTGACACGTAATTACAGCGGGAATATCACAATAGTCGGCAGGTATTTAACCTATGTCGGCTTCTCTCTTGATAGCAGGGTGTTTTCCGTTACCCTCATCTCCCAGCCCGGACTTGCCGACTCTTCGGTCAACAGGACTATATCATGCGAGATGCGGACCGATGAACTGCCATAAGGGAATATTATGTTAAAAGAACGCGGACAGGCATATATATACGTATTGATACTGCTGGGTATGGGCTCGTTATTGATTATTGCCATGCTCCAGACTGTCAATACTATCATTCCCACCCGGCAGATTTACGGGACATTCATAAAGGAAGATTACGCCGCGGATGCCGCCGTCGAATACGGAATGTGGCGGTTGAAGCATGAAGACGGCTTCGCGGAAAGCCTCCCCATAGGTACCGAAAGTGCTCCGTTTTATATAACCCTCAACGGAGTTACGGCCAATACCACGGTATCAGCCCAGGCATACGAATACTCTTTTGAAGGGCAGGACCTGGCGGGACGCGCCGAGGATGAAATTTTCTTCAAGGTCGATAAAACTGTCGTAGCTACCTCCACCTATGAGACCCTCGCCTGGGACGACTTCGAAACAGGAGGTTCATCCGGTGGGACGGGCAACTGGAGCGGAAGCTGGAGCTTATCGGGAGACGCCCAGATGACCAGTCAAAGCAGTCCTCACGAAGGCTCATACCACCTCAGGCTTCGCGGCGACGGCGGTTCATACGACGGTTATGCCCAGAGAGAGGTCGACCTCGGCGGCTCCTCGGGAGACGGACCCTACCTGTACTTCTGGGCAAAGCTGGACGATGTTGAAGCCGATAACTCGATAG
>CAZIYN010000128.1:0-6740 GCA_964543495.1 uncultured Dehalococcoidales bacterium
CTTGGCGCCCTGCCCCCATTTCAGTTCAATTGTGTCCAGCTTATGTTTCTTGCTGACATATTCGGCTACACCCAGCCGGGTATCTTCTACATTCATCTGCACCAGAATTTCGCCGTAACCCTGATGATAACGTCTATAAATCTCGATTCGGCGGTCCATATCCGGTGCCCGGACAATCTTGCCATTGGCATCAAGTTCCAGTTGAGGGTCAATACCGCAGACGTTTTCTCCGCAGACAAGAGTAATGCCGCTGATAGCAGCTCCCACGGCAAAATGCTCCCAGTTTTTTCGGGCGATTTCAGTCGAGCCCAGTGCTCCGGTGAAAATAGGAACCTTCATCCGGACTTTCCTGTCCCAACCGTACTCGGTCTCGGTATTTACGCCGGGGAAGGTGGCTGTGTCCGGGTCGGCTGTAACACCTTCAGGCAGTCCTCTGGCTCCGAAAGCATACCCCTGAATATTAAGGTGGGAATAGTCAACAGGATAGTCCTTATCACCGCCGGCGGTGATATCGCCGAACGGACCTGGATAAATCAATTCTCTGCCCCGGAATGTTGCCTTGAATACCTCGCAGTTGCCGGTGCACCCGTCAACACAACGGGTACAGAGACCGCTGCTGGGTACTATGCTCCTTGAGCGATTGGCTGTTCGGGTCGCTTCGTTTGAATTAGGTCGTTGCAGGTTCATTTTTTCTCCTCTCTTATTTTTACAAATCCGTATATTTAATAAAATTCCTGTACTCTAATAGAGTACACATACTATAGTTTTCAGCCTCTATCCCTGCTTCTCTTGCAGCGGCAACAGGATTGAGTCCTCCTGTCAGTACCATGCCGACCTTGTTAGGCTCTACCGGGATTTCACAAACCGGTTCGCTGACATTCCCCTTATGAATAACTCCTCCCAGGCCGGATGATTTCAGTCCTTTTAGCACCTCTTCCACCTGAGGCAGGCATACAGCAGGAACCTCCCTGAAATTTGCCAGTATTTCTCCGTTTCCACTGAGTGCAGTGGTCCTTACCGAAGTCATATTAGCTCTTATAAATATCTCTGACGGGTCGAGAGAACACCCGTTATAGTGGATTATCTCGATAAAACGCTCCGGTTTATGCCCGCCGATTTCCAGTATGCCTCCGAATCTTGAGTCCATAGGCACGCCTGCCTTAAGAAGCGCTCCGTTTATAATAATGCTGCAGACCGTGGCCAGGCCGATCTTGCCTTCCGGAACAGTGATAGACCCGAATTTTTGACCGGCTTCTGCTACCGTTATAAGTTGACTGACACAATAACCGCTTTCAAATACGGGCCCCATCACCCGCAGAGCTTTTTCGAAACTGTTCTTATCGAAGATTGAGATGTTCACAGGTATGCTGCCGCTCCTGTCCCGGTAGTCGAAATCAGTCTGGAAAGCCAGGAGTTCTATACGGCTTATAGCGTATCCTACCTTGTCCCTTACCAGAGCATTTCTGATTTCATTAAGTCCCTTTTCGGTAATCGTTCTGCCGTCACGGCCACTTACCAGAGAGGTCAGGCCACCCTCATCCAGGAACTTAAGGTGATATCTCACCGTTCTCTCACTGAGATTGATACCCTGATGTTTAATCATTTGAGCGATTCTCCGGGCTCCGACCGGTTTAGGAGAATCGCTCAGTACCTTTAAGATTGATAATACTTTACGCTCTACTTCTAATGTCTCGAAACTCATAAAAATACCGTCTTGCGGCAACCACTTACCGCTTTCCCACTATACTGAATGCTATAATTGTTGTCAATAGTATACTTTGTGACAATTTTGTTACTATCGTTAGTGATATTAATAACCCTGCCCTTAGGAAAAGCGGATAGGATTATGGATGCGGTGCCGGATTTTATCCCTGGAAAACGTATCCGGAGCCACGCTTGTTGAGAATCATGCGGGGCGGAATATCATGTAACTTTTTCCGAAGGCGGCGGACATAAATCCTGACATTTTCCGTGCCTCCCTTGAAATGCTTGCCCCAGATTTCTTCAACGATACGCTGATAGGATACCTCGTCTCCTTTATTCTTAACAAGAAGGATAAGGAGACGGTATTCCATAGGAGTCAATTTAACAGGTTCGTCATCAACGGCTACTCTCTGGTCAACGAAGTCTATCGTTATGCGAGAGCTGATAGTAGTATCGTGGCTTATCTTCGGCGGGATGCCTTCGGAGCGCCGCAGCACTGCTTTAACGCGTGCCAGAAGCGTGAGATAATTAAACGGTTTGATTATATAATCATCGGCTCCGGCCTCGAGTCCCCTGAGAACATCGGCATCGTCGGACCTGACGGTAAGTATAATTACCGGGACAGATGAAAACTCCCGGATCGCTTTGAGCACATCGAAACCGTTAATGTCGGGGAGATTGATATCAAGGATAACAACATCAGGATGTTCATTCTTTACGACCTCGACACCCTTCTTCCCGGTAACCGATGTCGCCAGTACAACTTCGGGCCAGCGAAACTCAAAGGCTACGGTGATAGCGTCAATAATACTTTTCTCGTCTTCTATTACGACTACTTTCATATGTTTTATCTTGGAGTAATTTTTAATCCGGTACAGGAAGTGTGAAACAGAAGCTGGAGCCCTTGCCTGCCCTGCTTTCGAGCCATATCTTACCGCCCTGGAGCTCAACCAGCCTTTTACAAAGAGTAAGCCCGATACCGAGACCGCCCGACATATCATCCTGACCCGGTATCTGATATCCCGGTTTAAATAAACTTGCCTGTTTGTCTTTCGGTATACCGTGGCCGTAGTCTCTTACTTCGATTGTTACTGCTGAATCCTGTTCTTTTACAGCCCGGATATCGATTCTCTGCCCTTCGGCTGCATACTTGCAGGCATTATTAATGAGATTAAGCATTACCTGGCGTACCCTCTCGGGATCCGCATTTACATCCGGAAGATCGTTACCCGGTTCAAGATTAATTGTCACTCCATACTGCTGTGAAAGAGCTTTTGTCTCCTCGACAAGCGACAGCAACAGTTGTTCTATATTTACCGGTTTCAGCTGTAAATTTAGCTTGCCGATTTCTCCCCGGATTACATCATGAAGTTCTTCTATGCGTGCATTGAGACCGTTGGCGCCGTCCCACAGGTATCTGGATAATTTTTCCAGTCTGGTTTCGGCTGTTTCTTCAAGCAGCAACTGGCTTGTTGCCATGAGAGCGGTAAGCGGCGTTTTTAATTCGTGGATGAGTAACCTGGTAAAATCAACCCTGCTCTGCATCTCCGTCTGTAATTTTTTATGCAACTGCCTTTCACGGACGTATAATTTATGGAGTCGGTCTTCCGCAATTTTCGATTCGACCACATGCCCCAGTCGTTCGGCAATCCCGTGAATAAGGTCGCGCTCTTCTTTTAAGAAAGCGCCTTCATAGACATAGGGTTTCTCCTCGAGGTAATATACCTCTACCGTACCGGCCGGTTTTCCTTTCACCAGGATAGTCTCGTTCTGTTTCCATTCTGTTTCCCGGAAATTCTCCGTTTCAAATACCTTGCGTCTCAAAGTAATACGGGCACAGGTAACCTCGGGGTACTGCCAGGAAGGAGGAATTAGTTCGGCTACACCTTTAAGGATATCGTCCAGAGTGTTTTCCTTATTCTCTACAAGGCGGGAAATACCATAAAGGCAACCGAGCTCTTTAACACGTTCGATAAGGTCATGATTCAGGCTGTGAAGTCTGACTTCGATATCTGACGTATTAATCACGTTATCGCCGATGGCATCTATTGGAGAGTTGTTTTGCGTATCACTTTTTCTCACCATTTTTTCAATCGCTGATGCGGCCAGCTTTTTTAACAGCTAAACGCTATCTTCTCCGTGTCTGATATATATATTATCAGGACTTCATCCGAATTATATCATATAACACTCATCTTACAATCAGATATAAGTGGAGCCGGAGGAAATCACAACTCTCTATAGAAATATATCTTTTCCGGTGGAGGCCGGGGAGAGTCGAACTCCCTCTGGAACGATGATTAACCGTCTGTATGCAAACCCATATTATCATGACGGTAAAAGGAAAGGCAGGAGTTTTTTCTCCTGCCTTTTTACCTGAACCGGATATGAATAACGTAACCTCTACCTCCAGGCGTCTATGCTATATGCCTGACCGTGACCGCCACTAAAGCGCGCTACTGCTGTTTCCTCCATATTCATGAGGAGAATATTATAATTTCTAAAAGGATCATCTCCTCCGGCCGGTACCATGTAATCATCGGGCAGCTCTCTCCACGGCTTGCCGGATGTCTTCTCGATTCCCAGCCATCCGTTGGTAATATAGTCCTGCGCGCCGCGCATCCGGAATTTGCTTACCGGTTCGAAGCTCTGCTTCCATATCCACTCGTATATCGCTTCTTTAGTCTTGAAACCGTAGTCATGAAGGTCCTGAGCCACCTGCTGCGGCATTACCAGTGTAAAACCACCTTCCTTGGTAGCCCAGACGTCTTTGATAAGATATTCAAGGTAATTGTGCGGTCCGACTATACCCTTGACATCCAGGAATCTGGCTATAGCTCCGTGACCGGTCCGCTGAAGCGAGCGATAGACGCCTGGCGCATTCTGCTGTCCAAGTCCCCAGTTACCCGGCATACAAGGCATAAGAATGCTCTCGTCCTTCCCGTAACCAAGCTCCTCGTTCAAACCCTTCCAGCCTTCCGGTAATCCTTCGGCATATTCGGCGATAATAAAGCCGCCATTGGTTACCGGACTGCCGATAGTGGTTATCGTGGTCTCGGTCTCTTTATATCCACCCAGGTTTCGCCACATAAGACTTCCGACACGTCCGATTGTCTTATTTGGGTGATTACCAGGACCGAACAGGAAGTTGGTCACATTCATGCCTATTTCTTTATAGATAGGGCCGCTGACCATGAAGGCTCCACCGCCGCCGCGTCCGTCACCGGTACCGCCGCCCGATTCGGCGATAGCCAGCACTACCGGGAAATATTCGGGTTTACATCCTGCCATCACGGCATTCACCGCAACCTGCTCAACCGTAGCCGTGCGGTACATCGGCATATATTTGATAACCTCTCCCTTCTTTCTATTCAATACAAGGTCAATCGATGCATATTGGGTCACATCCATATCACGCTGGAGGGTTATCACTTCACCAGGCTTGTGGCCGGTGCCCTTCAGCATCTTCTCAACACGTTCTTCAGTAGGGATAGTTACCGGAAGACCGTCCGTGTATTTAGAAAAAGGAGCACCAAGTAGCAACGGAATATCTTCCGTTTGGTTGTAAAATTCCTCGGCTTCTTCGAGAGTTCCTTCGAAGAGAATTCTAGGTTCGCTCGGTGACCACATACCGCCTTCTTTTTCCTCTTCGGTCAAAGGTCGGGTCAGGGCTTCGAGAAGAGGCTCTACAAGTCTTTCGGCCTCGCCGACACCTCCGGGAGACTTTCGCGAAGCCTCCAGATGACGTATTTGGGGGACTCCGTATAACTTCCTGTCATGCTCGACCTTGCCGGTCTGTTCTGTGTAATTAATCCATACCGTCGGGATTCCGCTTTTCTCAAGGTCTGCTACATAAGGCAACTGCCTGTTAACGGCCCCGTGTCACCAGCAGACCCCGAGTATCACAGCATCGGTAGTTTTTCTTTCTTCTTCCGAAAGCTGCATGGGGACGATATGATACCTTTTCTTTACCGTCCAGTTGATATTGGGGTAATCGGTTTTAAGTTTCTTCTCCAGGAAATACCAGATGTCCTGCTCGCCGCAGATACTCATGTGGACGGTCTTGCCGTCGAGAGTATCGAGACGTTCCGCCAGGGGGAATGTTTTTACCGGCATTTGTGTCCCGGTGGGGTTGAGACACTTGTAGATTTCTCCCATTTTTATTCCTTTCCAACTTTATTTTTTCATGACAATACACTTTCAATTTAGATAGTGTAGTATATTCTAGGTCATATAAAAAATAATAACAAGGAAGAGTCGAACTCTCCCTCTTATGATGTATTATCTGGTGGAGGCGGGGGAGAGTCGAACTCCCCGTCCAAAAAAGACTACCCGGGATATACTACAAGCTTAGTCAACTTTTTAATCTCATCCAACAGGCCTATGTCGACCCAGTACTGCCGGACCAGCCGATATTTCTTACACCACCCTTATCGGCGTACGGGTGATGGCACCCCGGCTAAACGTCACCCAGTCCCGGTCCGCCGAAGTGAGACCGGGGTGGATGTGCCGCCTATTTAATTAGGCGGCAACTAATACTGGTTCTTCGCCAGTTATTTTTGCCACTTGTTTAATGAGGGTAGCGGCACCTCAGCTTGCAATCCCGCAGCATATCTTCCCTGTCGAAACCACGCGCCCCCTTATATTGTTAACGTACTAATTATTCCTGAGTTTTCTTTTCTTGGTTGCCCGTCCCATTTCTATTTCAGCTTCGCGACGGGCAATCGTCTCTCTCTTATCGTACTGCCTTTTACCCTTTGCCAGAGCAATCTCAACCTTCGCCAGACTGTCTTTCAGGTACAGGCGGGTCGGAATCAATGTCAGACCCTTTTCAGCCACCTTGCTGGCAAGGCCGGCAATCTCTTTCCTGTGCAGTAATAACTTCCTGGGGCGGGTCGGTTCATGGCTCATATAGCTGCCGGCGTTATACCGGGCAATATGGGCGTTAAGCAGCCATAATTCCCCTTTTTCAGGTCGAACATAAGCATCGGCAAGGTTCGCTCTCCCAGCACGGATTGATTTTATCTCCGTTCCGG
>CAZIYN010000129.1:0-6715 GCA_964543495.1 uncultured Dehalococcoidales bacterium
CCATTGCCGTGACTCCCGCCGATAGTCGACGTGGCGTACCCGAATCCGGTAGCCTTCAGCCCGCGGGGTTCATAAGCCGCTAATTCCAGTCCCTTCACCTGCATGGTATAGTATTCGGCACCTTTTCCGATGTGTTCCGCCGCCCGTACCGTCCCTTCCGCCAGTATATCTCCGAGACCTTCCCTGCCCGCTATCTTCCTAAGAAGCGTAACCATTGCGGAATGGTTTCCGTAGGTAAGTTCCAGGCCGTCGGTATCATTCTTTGTTAGGATTCCCTTCTCATAAAGCTCATAAGCGAATCCGATGCAGCTCCCGGTGCTTATCGTATCCAGTCCCAGTTCGTCGCATAGCTCATCGGCGGCTATAGCCGCCTCCTTGCTTGTACTCCCGGTCGGACCGGTAAAAGCCCAGACGCTTTCGTACTCGGGTCCCTCGCTGTGTGCCCCGGCATATTCGCCATCGGGCACGGTATGCACTTTACCGCAGCGTGCCGAACAGCTGTAACAGCCGAAATCTCCCACCCTTATCTTCTTGAATTCATCACCTGATAACTGCTCGAACCCTTCGAGCTGTCCCCACCTGAAATTCCGCACCGGGTAGACTCCAAGCACATTTCTCGAAATCGCTCCGCCGGTAGTGCCTTCCGTTTTAAATCCGCTGAAACCTCTGGCTGAGCGCAGCATTTCGACCTGCTTTTTAACCAGTCGCTTCAGGCCCTCCGGGTCGTAGATGCTGATATTTCTGTTTGCGTTGATTGTTACCGCCTTCAGGTTTTTCGAAGCCATAACGGTACCCGTACCGCACCGGCTGGCCGTCCTTCTCGCCGATACTATAGCCGCGTATTTCACCAGCTTCTCGGCGGCGGGTCCCACGCAGGCTGTCCGCGTCTGCCTGCCGTAGCGCCCGGAAAGCCACTCTTGGGTCTGCGATGTGGTCTTTCCCCATATTTCACCGGCATCCTCGATACTGATGCCATCCGGAGTAATGCTGATATAGACCGGCTTTTCCGCCTTTCCTTCTATGATTATGAAGTCGTAGCCGGCAAACTTCAGCCAAGCGCCGAAGTCGGCACCGCCGGATGAGCGACCGTAGCAGCCGGTAAGAGGGCTCTTCGTACACGCCAGCCATCTGGAAGCGCTCTGTACCGTAGTACCGGCAAGCACGCCGTTGCACAGGATAAGCTTGTTGTCTTCACCCAGAGGGTCGATACCGGGTTCAAGCTCCTCGTAGAGATATTTAATGGCGAATCCGCGACCGCCCGCAAAGGCCATTACATCCGGCATGGATACCGGTTCGTTATCTATCTTTCCGCTTGAAAGGTTAACTCTCAGTAATTTACCGGCATAGCCTTTCATCTTCCGACTCCGTATATAATGAATTCACTTCACGGGATTACCGGTTATATCATCGAGTTTCCGCCGTTCACGCTGAAAGGCTGCCCTACGATATCGCTGGCAACATCCGAAACAAGGAAAGTCACCATATTGGCTATATCCTGCGGCTCCGTGAGCCGTTTCAACGGCAGGCTGAGTCTGATACTCTCCACCATCTCCGGATTGCGTACCTTGCCGTCGGGTCCGCGCAGGAAATTGGTTGTCGAAAGCCCGGGACAGACGCAATTCACATTAATCCCCTTGTCCGCCACTTCGGCTGCGATTGACTTCGTAAAAGCTATCACCGCCCCCTTGCACGAGGCGTAGACCGAGTTGTTGGGGCTTCCGGTCTTGCCGAGTCCCGACGCTATATTGACAATCTTTCCGTATCCGCGTTCGAGCATCTGGGGAAGGACTGCTTTCGTACAGTTCATTACACCTTTAAATAGCAGACTGATGGTGGTCTCCCAGTCTTCTTCTCTGGTCAGGTGGATAGGACCTCCGGCGCCGCCTGCCCCGGCATTGTTCACCAGGATATCTATCCTGCCGAACTCGGCTAGCGCCGTCTCCACCATTTCTTTTACCTGGACGGCATTTCCGACATCAGCTATGACGGCAATAGCCCGGTTACCTAGGGACCTGATTTCCGCCGCCGTTTTTTCCGCTTCTTCAAGATTGATATCGTTGACAACCCCGTGGCAGCCTTCTTTAGCCATTGTTAAAGCTGTGGAATGACCGAAACCTATCTGGCTGCCGGCGCCGGTAATCAGCGCTACCTTATCTTTTAGTCCCAGGTCCATCTTTAATCTTCCTTTATATCTCTAGCGCGATATCCGCTCCGCCGTGCATGGCGGCGAAGATACTCCGCTTTCCGGCACAGTCGCCGATAGCATACACCTCGGGAAACTTGCCTTCAAGCTGATTCGCCAGCCTGTTGTCGTTTTCAGCCCCGACCGCGAGGACGATGGTATCCGCCTTTATAAATCCGAATACGTTATCCGGTCGCTCGGAATCGCTGCTGTTCCACTGGATATTTACCCCGTTCTCGGTGATGCTGTCCGGCACTGTATATGGATACAGCGTTACCCCCAGCTTGATGAGTTTATCGAAGAGGGCCATCTTACTGTTCCGCCCGAGCCCCCGGGCAATCTGTTTTCTGGTGATAACGGAGACCTTTTTACCTTTTTCAGCCAGTAAAATGGCAGCGCTGAGCCCCACGGTGCGTCCGCCGATTACCACTACTTCCTGTCCCGTACCGGCTTTGCCCGGAATAACATCCACTGCCTGGACTACATTCTTACCATCGATACCCGGTATATCGAGCGTTGCGGATACCGAACCGGTCGCTACAACAACCGCATCGGGGTTCAGGTCTTTCAAGGTCTTCTCGCTGGCTTCCTGGTTAAGATTGACCTTAACTCCGGCCCTGTCCAGACCCGTGGAAAGGTAAGTAATCAGTTTTTCCTCTTCCGGTAAATGGGCGGCTACGACTTTCCACTGTCCTCCCAGCTTATCGCTTTTTTCGTACAGGGTCGTATCATGGCCTCGCTCGGCAAGCGTCCGGGCGGCTTCCATACCGGCCGGACCGCCGCCGATTACCGCCACCTTCTTTTTCTTCGCCGCCGGTTCTACTTTATAGTCTAGTTCTTTGCTTAGAGCCATATTAACCGTGCAGACTGCATCGCCCATACCCATCTGGCAGTGCCCGCAGTACAGGCAGGGCTTGATCTCGTCGAACCTGCCTTCTCTGGCTTTATTGGGCAGTTCTGGGTCCGCCATCAGACCTCTCCCTATCTGGATGAAGTCGGCGGCTCCCTCCTGTAAAATCCGTTCGCCGAGGAATGGGTCTATTTTACCCACCACCATCACCGTGGCTCCGGTAGCTTTTTTAATCGCCGCCGCATCGGGAACAAGCAGACCGGACTTCTGGAACATGGTGACATACTGCCAGTGGGCGCTCTCTGGCGGACCTGAAGAAATATCGAGTATATCCGCTCCGGCGTCGACGAACATCCGTGCCTGCTCGATTGCTTCATCGAGCGTAATACCCCCTTCGAGGTGGTCGTTGCCGTTCATCCGGAATAGTATCGGGGTATCTCCGATGCCCTTCCTGATGCGCTTTATTATTTCGCAGGCGAACCTCGCCCGGTTCTCCACGCTTCCCCCGTATTTATCCTCCCTCTTATTATCGCGGGGAGACAAAAACTGGTGAATCAGGTAGGCATGGCATCCCTGTATGCGGATTAGGTCGAAACCCGCCGCCACTCCTCTTTCCGCTCCCTGGCCGAAAGCCTCGACTATATCCGCGATTTCATCTTCGTTCAGAGTGTGTGTCTCGAATCCGGTAACCGGATCCTTCGTCCCCCAGGCGGTCACTACCCGGTTCCACTCGGGGCGGTCTTTAAAAGGCCTCATCGCTACCATTCTTGCAAGGGCGCTTCCCTGGTGGCTTACGGAAGAAGAAGCCTTTGCCCCGTGCGAATGAATTGCATCCGTCCACCTCTTGACGCTCTCGACGTGCTCGTCATCTGTTACGGTCAGCACTCCCGGCGAGAAGGCATTGACGCTGTCGTAGGGAGGTCCCAGGGAAGAAGTAGTTGCCTGGATGAGTCCCACGCCTCCTTTCGCCCGCGCTTCGTGGAAGGCTATCAGTTTATCGGTCATAAAACCGTCCGGTGTCCCGAAAGCAAACCCGCGCCCCAGCGGTGCCATCATTATCCTGTTCTTTACCTCGAGTTTCCCTATTTTACCCGGTGAAAACAGCATTTCCAGTTTTTCCATTGTCTTCTCTCCTTCTTGGTATTCTTATACCAGTGCGCCTCCCTCGGGTGATACGCCGTTGGGATCGATTGCTCTTATAATCTTCTGCCACCAGATATGGTAATTGGAAAGCGCCGGCCCTATTTCATCCTGCGGTCCCATCGTGGTAGCAAAGTAGCGTTCTTTAAAAGCCCTGGCAAACTGCTCTTCTTTCCACTTCTCAACGGCGGTTTTTGCTTCCGGATTAAGAGGGTCGTACTTGCAGAATATCTCCGTTTTCCCGAGATGTCCCTGCTCCACTCCCCATCCGAAAAAGGCGCCGCCGTCATCCACGATAAGTCCTTTTTCAATTAAAGGTTTTTTAGCTTCACCGGCCCCGATTGCCCACTTGATATTCAGGTCCCTCTGCCCCATTATAGGAATCGAATTAAAAGCCCCTCCGTTCCGGAAAGTCTCCCTGATAGAGGCAGAGATTCTGGTGCACTGGCAGAGGAGAATCCCTTCGGTCTCCGGGTCTTCAGCCGCTTTCAGGGACTTGCCGCCGGTTTCATCTATAATCTGTTGTAAAACCCGCTTCTTGTATTCGAAGTCCTCCTGGTAATTACCGGCTATGATTATAAAAAAGCCGGGTCCTTGCACTTCCTTGCTGAGCCGGTTAAAAGTCTCCTCTTCCTCTTCATTGCTGGTCGAGATATTTGCCGCTACCATGGATATATTGAATCCCATCAGCTCGTAAGCTATTTCATTCTCACCTATTTTCAGCTCGGCCTCCCACATTTTTTCCACCGATGGGAAGCTGTAATACCGCGCCATCATGTTGGGAGGTATTTCACTCAGATGGTAATGCGGCGATATCCCCTCTACATCGTAGGTTGAAGGTCCGGGCCAGTGATAGAGCTTTACAGCCGCCTTGGTGAAAACGCCGGGCGTAACTCCCGGAGGAACGGCGCTGGTAAGGATACTCCTCAACGATGGACCCGGTCCGTCTCCGCAAAACCACTCGTCCGTTGAACCCAGCGACCCCGACCTTACAATCTCGCCTTCGGGGGTTACCCACTCTATAGCAAGGTGATTCCTGTCGTCACCGCCCGTAGTCTGGTCCATGTGTCCGTGACCTCTGAGCATTGCCGAGCAGTTCGTCCCGGCACCTTTTATACAAAAATTCAGACCTCTCTTGAATAGCTCGGCCTGGAGTTGAGATGAAATTACGTACGGCTCGACCACGGCGTACATATTTTTCTCGTTGATTTCGATTATGCGGTTCATCCGTCTCAGGTCCAGCAGGATAATATTCTCGGGGAACGCACCCGTCCAGCCGGTACATATGGGTCTGAACTGCATTTTATGCTTGTTGCACAGCCGGATTACCGCCTGTACTTCCAGCGTGTTCCCGGGAAGTATTACGGCTGCGAAATCAGTCTTGAAATATGAAGGCATAATTACAGGGTCATCGCATATGTTTTCTTCACCCACCACATCCTCGAATTCTTTATACACATTTTTGCTTAAAGCCATAATACACTTCCCTCCACCTATATTGCCTTTTCAAGGAGTTCGATAACGTCGTATACCTTGAGCTTGCTTCCGCTTTCCTTTATTGCTTCCTTAAATGTCTTTTCACACCAGGGACAGGCGGTAACAATCGCTTCCGCTCCGGTTGATACGGCTTCCTCGATTCTTTCCTGGGCCGTCCAGCGGGCGTACTCCGGGTTCGACTCACTAACACCGCCGCCGGCTCCGCAGCACCAGGAATACTCCGTAATCCGGGTCATTTCCGCCAGTTTGATGCCGGGAATACTGCTAAGGACATCCCTGGGTGGTCCGTAAACCCCGTTTGTACCGCGCCTGTACGGTTTCGGCGGGTCGAAAACAAACCTGTCTCCCGGTATCTTTTTACCTTCCCAGTGCACCCACTCCTCTCCCAGTCTTCCCAGTCGGCACGGGTCATGGTATGTAACCGGGATTTCAACCTTCTTACGCGTTTTCAGCTTGCCTTCTTTAATCAGTGTGTCGATATATTCGGTTATGTGAAGTACTTCCAGGTCGCCCTTAATACCGTATCTGTCATAGAGTACTTTAAATGACTGGTAGCAGTCGGCGCACCCCGTAATCAGCGTCTTTACTCCCGCTTTCTTAATTAACTCCATATTCTTTCTGGCTTGGTTCAGGAAGTCCTCCCTGTAACCCATCTGGTAGGCTCGTCCGCCGCAGCAAATCTCAGCGTCACCGAAAACGCCGAAATTCACGTCCGCTTTCTGGAGTATCTTCACGGTTGCTCCGGCAAGTTTCTGCATATTCTTATCGTAACTCGTCAGACAACCGGCATGGTAAAGCACGTCCGCTTTTTCTTTTGCGGCGTCTTTTACTTTTAGCCCCGCAGCCCATTCACCGCGTTTCCCCTTTACCCCTGGTACCATCGTTCCGCTTTTCTGCAGACCGTTTATTACCTTCTCCAGAGCGGGATTTGTCCTGCCGTCTTCGATACACTTGATTCTGAACTCACTGATTGGCTCCAGCACTTCCATATCCATTGCGTAATTACATGAAACGCCGCAGGCACCGCACATCTGGCAGTTATAAAC
>CAZIYN010000130.1:0-6703 GCA_964543495.1 uncultured Dehalococcoidales bacterium
AGGTTATCGAGGCCGGTACCACCGGTTTCACGGCACAGTGCTATGAACTATACGAATCACCGCCGCTGGGCAGCCTTGTAAAAACGGCCGAAGAAGACGTGGAGATTTACGCTATTGTCTGTCATGCTTCCACATCCGGTATCGAGCCGGGGCGAAGACCGATTGCCCGGGGAAAGGATGAAGCCACCGAAGAGGGAGTATACAGCTCCAGCCCGCAGCTATTGAAGCTGCTGCGGACAGAGTTCGATTCCATAGTTGTCGGCTTCAGGCAGGGCGAAAAACTGTTCCATTACCTGCCGCCGAGACCTGCCAGGATTCACAGCTTCGTTTACGGGTGTAGCCCGGAAGAAATCAGGGAATTCGGTAAATCACCGGACTTTTTAACGATTCTGATTAACGCAAACCTTGAAGTGGCGACCGAGGAAATAATAGCCGCCTCGCTGCGGAAGATGGCGGAAGTCCAGGAAGAACCGCGTGAATTTATGGTGAGAGCCGGCAAGGAGCTTGCCGTACTTCTCAGCGGGGACTTTAACCGCCTGAAGGCAGTCCTGGGTAGAATCAAGACCGAATAATAACGGGTAACTTATGGCTGAATTTAAGTTCAATGACTATAAAAAACTGACCGACGGCGAAATAGAGCTGGTTATAAAGGAGAAAAGACCCGCGGTAGAGAAAAGAGGTCTCGTACCTTCTTACGAGTTCAAAATATGTCTGCCGGAGAAAAAAGTCGTCGGGAGAATCAGTCTGCGGGTCGGGGATACCGAACGACTGAAAATGTACGGCGGGCATATCGGGTACGGAGTGGAAGAGAAATACCGGGGGAACCGTTACGCGGCGAAGGCGTGTAATATTGTGAAGCAGGTTGCTCTCGACCACAATATGAGAACACTGTGGATAACCTGCAATCCGGATAATTATCCGTCCCGCAGGACCTGCGAGATTATAGGGAGCGAATTCGTTGAAATAGTCGACCTCCCGCCGGATATAGATATGTACGGAAGGGGAGAGAGGCAGAAATGCCGCTACAGGTGGGACCTGGAATAAATTATGAAAACTATTATTACCGACTGGTTGAAAGTAATGATATTACTGCTGGACGAAGCTGCGGTGATAGCAGTGGTCTTCGTGGTGCTGCATTTCCTGGACGTGGAAATACCTCTAGCGGTAATGATTATCCTGGGAGTAATTATCGCGGCCCTTGTACTGATAATTCATATAAAAGTAATACCCAGTTTCCACCTGAGAAAGGTTACCGGCAGGGAAGGGATGATAGGAATGCAGGGTAGAGTGGTGCAACCGCTGACGCCGGTGGGAACGGTATTTATAAAAGGCGAGAACTGGAAAGCGAAATCGGATACCGATTACATAGAAACTGAAGAGAACGTAGAGGTCGTGGCGATAGAAGGTCTGATGCTGAAGGTGATTCGTTCGGCGGAGGTATAAGAAGTGACGGAAGAAAATACTGAAAAACTTGGAATAATTGTTTCCGGCTCATCAACGAAAGGCGTGGAGGTGCGGCTCGATAATTCCGCCTCCATAGAAGAGATGGCGGTGGGAAGATACGTCACGATTGAAGGCGATAAACGGCGTTTCTTCGGGATGATAACGGATATCAGCCTGGGAGTGACCGACCAGCGTTTAACCTTTTCTCCGCCGGATGTCTCCGACCCCTTCGTAGCCGAAGTATTGTCCGGTACCAGCGCTTACGGTATGCTTCACGTCCTGCCGATGCTGACAATCGGCGGCGGAGCAGCCGACCTGATAGAAGGTCCCCAGCCGGTGAAAACGGTGCCGGGGCATTTTTCACCCGTATACACGGCTTCTCAGCAGGATATGGAGATGGTCTTCGGCGAAGAGGACGAAAACAGGTTCTTTATCGGCACTCCGCTGGACATGGAGACGAAAATATGCCTTAACCTGCCGGAACTCGTAAAGAGGTCGAACGGTATCTTCGGCAAGAGCGGTACCGGCAAGACCTTCCTCACCCGTATGCTCTTAATCGGGATGCTGCAGAAATCGGCGGCGGTCAACCTGGTGTTCGATATGCATAGCGAGTATGGCTGGGAGAGCCGGAGCGAAGAGGGACGAAAGGTAAAAGCCCTCAAGCAGCTTTTCCCCGAGAAGGTGGCGGTGTTCACCCTGGACGAGGAGAATTCAAAGAGGAGACAGGTGAGTACCGACTTCGTTGTCAGGATAGGTTACGAGGAAATCGAGCCCGAGGATATGGCACTGCTGCGCCAGACATTGAACCTGACCGAGCTTGCCGTGGAAGCGGTATACCAGCTCGCCCGCAGGTACGGGAGAAACTGGGTGCAGAAGACGATTGAAATAGAAGACGCTGAGGAAATCCCCGAGGGTCTGAACATACACGAAGGGACTTTGAACAACCTGAAGCGGGGACTGGCTACAATAGAACGACTACCTTTCCTGAAGCCGGGCGTCGGCGAGAACGTGGTCAGGAATATACTGGAGTACCTAGACAGGGGAGTGAACGTGGTGCTGGAGTTCGGCAGGTACACGGATATAACAGCATATATCCTGGTGGCGAACCTACTCACCCGGCGTATCCATTCGCAGTACCGCGAAAGAATGGAAAGGGCGATTGCCGAGGACTCGGCTCCACCGCATCCGCTGGTTATTACAATCGAGGAAGCGCACCGCTTCCTGAACCCGGGGCTGGCGAACCAGACGATATTCGGGATTATAGCCCGCGAAATGCGTAAATATAACGCAACCCTGCTGGTCATCGACCAGCGTCCGAGCGGTATCGACGAGGAAGTGATGTCACAGCTCGGCACCAAGATAACCTGCCTGCTGGACAACGAGCGGGATATCGATAACGTACTTGCCGGAGTGTCCGGCAGAAGCGAGCTGAAATCGGTGCTGGCAAAGCTGGAATCGAAACAGCAAGCATTAATCTTCGGTCACGCAGTACCGATGCCCGTGGTGGTCAGGACGCGAGAGTACGGTTCAGCCGAGTCGTACAAAGAATTCGGCTCCACCGGAAAAGCCGACATTCAGGAACAGGCTGAGAAAGATAAAGAGGACCTGTGGGGGTGACGGAAAAAAATAGAAAAACAGTAGGGCTTGCCCTCAGCAGCGGAGTAGCCAAGGGGCTGGCGCATATCGGGGTGCTGAAGGTACTGGAGAGAGAAAAAATCCCAATCGATATGATTGCCGGTACCAGTTCCGGCGCGCTTATAGGCGCCCTGTACGCAAAAGGAGACAGCGTCAGCGAGATTCAGAAAAAGGCGGAGACGGTAGGCTCGAAGAGGCTTTCCTACATTACCGATTTTTCGCTGCCTAAAACGGGACTGCTCAGGGGGAAGAGGATAGATGATACCCTGAAATCTTTTTACGGCAATATGAAATTCAGCGACCTGAAAATACCTTTTACCTGCGTGGCTACGGACATAGACAGCGGCGATGAAGTGGTAATCGATGAGGGTGTTTTATGGGAGGCGATAAGAGCCAGTATTTCGCTGCCGGTGATACTGGCGGTGGCAAAGTGGAAAAACAGGTTTCTTGTGGACGGCGCACTGGTGAAACCGGTCCCGGTAGATATTCTCGGGAGAATGGGGGCTGATATTACCATAGCGGTGAACGTGATACCGGAAAAACACACGAAAGAAGAAGTATCCGAACCCAATATATTCGAAGTAATTACGCAGACGCTCCATATAGTGGGTTTTCACGCAATAAACACCGGAATCGAGGGAGCCGACGTGTTAATCGAGCCCGATACCGGCAATATTTCCTTTACCGACCTGCACAAGGTAGGGGAATCGGTGCAGGTGGGAGCAGAAGCCGCGGAGAAAGCTCTCCCCGAGATAAAGAGACTCGTACGGTGATATGCTCATTATTTCCACAGGTATGATACAGGATGGAAACAGGACAACTTTTAACTCAAACACGCAAATTACTCCGCCGCTCCGGCCTGAGAGCGAGGAAAAGACTGGGCCAGCACTTCCTCATCGATGAACAGGTGCTGGAAAAGGTAGTCACCGCTTCCGAGCTTGCTAAAGACGATTTCGTAATAGAAGTAGGTCCCGGACTGGGAGTACTCACCACCGAACTGGCGAAGCGTGCCGGCAGGGTGGTCGCAATCGAGCTCGATGACAGGCTTGCCGAACTCTTAGAGGAGACTACGTCTTCCTGCGGGAACGTGACCGTGATAAACGAAGACGTGCTGAAGGTCAGCCTGCCGGAGTTACTAGATAGAGAATCCAAATCCTACAAGGTAGTCGCCAACCTGCCGTACTACGTTACCTCGCCGGTGCTCAGGCATTTTCTGGAAGCCGATATCCAGCCGCAGGTAATGGTGGTGATGGTGCAGAAAGAGGTTGCCGAGGAGATAGCGGCACAACCGGGTAAAATGAGCCTGCTGAGTATCGGCGTGCAGCTCTACGGGCAGCCGGAGATAGTCGAGTACGTACCCTCCGCCTGTTTCTATCCGCCACCCGAAGTGGACTCGGCGGTCTTGAAGGTAGTACCTTATTCCCGGGCGCCGGTAGAGATAGACGATAGAGAAGGCTTTTTTACGCTTGTCCGCGCCGGATTCAGCGCCGCCCGGAAGCAGTTACCCAACTCCCTGGCGCAGGGCCTGTCTATTCCGAAGGCTGATGCGCTGGCGCTGCTTGACAGCACGGGAATCGAACCGAAGCGCCGGGCGGAGACTCTTTCCATCAGCGAGTGGGCGGAACTGTGGGGGATATACAGCCGTATGAAAGGAAAATAGATGTTTTCTGTCGAGACTCCCGCCAAGATAAACCTGACCCTCGAAGTAATCGGAAAAAGAGGGGACGGATACCACGAAATCCGCAGCGTGATACAGCCGGTGAGCCTGTGCGATATACTCCGTTTCGAACTCAGCGACGATATTATAATAGAGTCCGATATGCCGGAGTGGAAGGCAGAAGAAAGCCTGGTATCGAGGGTGGTGAGCCTTATCAGGAATGCTACCGGCTGCGATAAAGGCGCGCATATAAAGATAGAGAAACATATTCCGCTGGTAGCGGGGCTCGGGGGGGATTCCAGTGACGCGGCGATAGTAATACGCGGACTCAACCGACTCTGGGAACTGGGATTTAACCTGGACTCCATGTTCGAGCTTGCCAGGCAGCTAGGTTCGGATGTCTATTATTTCCTTATCGGCGGTACGGCGCTGGTGGGAGGCAGGGGAGAGATAGTCACGCCTATCCCCCAGTTAGCGGGTACGCAGGTTGTCCTGGCGGTGCCTCCGGTACCTTTGCTCGAAGAGAAGACGAGGCAGCTGTACGATAGCCTTACTCCCGCCCATTACACAGACGGGTGGATTACGGGAAGGGTTGTCGAGGCGCTGAAGACGGGGGGTGAGTTCGACCCGTCCATGCTTTTCAATACATTCGAGAACGTGGCTTTCGATAGATTCTCCGGACTTAATACAGCCCGGGAGCACTTCATCAAACTGGGTGCCCCGTTCGTACACCTTGCCGGTTCCGGACCGGCGCTTTATACGATGCTGGATGATAAAGACAGGGCAGAGGAGCTCTGCGCTCTCCTGGAGAAACAGAATATGCAGGCTTTCCTCGCCGAGACATAGGCTGGATTGAAGAAATTAAAAAAGCTATACTGAAATTAAGGAAATAGAGAGGGAGGGCAGGAATGGAGTATAAGACGGATAATAATCTGCAGGAAGCCTTTGCCGGAGAGAGCCAGGCTAACCGCCGGTATTTATTCTTTGCCGAGGTAGCCGATAAAGAAGGCTATCCGCAGGTGGCGAGGTTTTTCAGGGCGGCGGCAGATGCCGAGACCGTCCATGCCAAGAGCCATTTCAATGCAATGGACGGTATAGGGAGTACAAAGGAAAACTTGATGGCGGGTTCGGTGGGGGAGCACTATGAATTTACCAGGATGTATCCGAAGTTTATCGACGAGGCGGATCAGGAGGAAAACAAGCGCGCCCTGCGTAGTTTCCTGTACGCAATCCAGGTGGAGAAAATCCACCACGGAATCTTCGAGGAACTGCTGAAGGCCATGAACGAGGAAACGACCATTAAAGAAGAGCCTTACTATGTCTGCCAGGTATGCGGCAACACCGTAGCGGGAGAAGCTCCCGAGAAATGCCCGGTCTGCGGAGCCGCTAAAAAGGCTTTCAAGCAGATTGACTGATACAGAGTCAGTAAAATTTTTACGGCAGATATCGGCTCAGGAAGAGTAAAGAAATAATAATTACCGATATTAAGACGTACCTTTATCATGCTGGGATAGGAAATCGACAGTTTGTCTTCGTAAAGGAGGTCAGAAATGCCAGCAATGAATAAAGTCAGGGTGGGAGAGTTAATAGTTGAGCCGCCTACTCTTACCTGCCTCGGGTTTGAATGGTATATAGAGGGAGACGATAACCGTAACGCCGGTGTGGAAGTATCATACCGCAAGAAAGGCGACCATACCTGGAGAGAAGCACTGCCTCTTCTTCGTATCCAGAATGAGGAGAGCATTTTAAAGTTCCTTTACCAGGGCTTCGATTATGTGGCGCCCAACCTTTTTGCCGGGAGTATTTTCGACCTGGAAGAGGACACGGAGTACGAGTGCAGGTTTATCATGTCGGACCCTGACGGCGTAATCGGCGAAGCTGAGAAAACGGTAGCGGTCCGTACACGTCCCGAGCCGAAGCCGTATGAGGGCGGGAAGGTCTATCACGTGTATCCTCGCGATTATGCGG